>JBEBXO010000076.1:0-11718 GCA_040391585.1 Paenimyroides ummariense
CCTAAAACTAGTAATAGTTTTCATTTGTAAATAAATTAAATTAATACTCATTTTTGGGATTTATAACCCAATGTAAAAACACGGGGCTATTTTGTTTACATACTTAAAACGTATGTTTATTTATTAAAGACCTTTGGTCTTTTTTGTTGTTACATTATTCTCGTCACTTCGAGTGCGTTTTTGAAAAAAACGGTATCGAGAAGTTTTTATTTTTACTTCGGTTCTCGATACGCTTCGCTATTCGGTTCTCGACAAGCTCGAACTGACGGACGGGATGCTTAACTTTCTTGTGTCTGTAAAACGCTATATGATTTTCTACATTGATTATCTTAATTAGATAATAATTAAAAGACTCTTTTTTACATTGATATTTTATTTCAATTTGTGATTTGTTGCTTTGGTTTGGGAAAACAGGTTGAGATAAATAATTTTCCTGTTGGTAAATTATTTTTCCGCTTTTGTTATAAAGCATTGTCTGAATTATCATGTTTTTATAAACAACCGTGGGATTATTGTTTTTTATTAATATACTCAACAAGTAATCTGAAGCTTTTTCTTTAAAAAGAATAGTCAGTTCCGATTTTAAAACCAATCCTTCCATCTCAGAATCATGCAATATGTTATTTACTTTTTTTCCACCTGTTTTTTTTATTTTGAAAAAAGCTGTAGTTATAAGTAATTTTACATCCATAGGTTTCTGTTTGTATTATCTGGATTATCTAAATAATAGTTTCAATTTACCCGTTACTGCTTAATAAACTTTTCTTTGATTTCTATTCCGTCAGTATTTACTACAACCATATACAAACCTGCTGTTAAATCAGAAATATTTAATTGTGTTAAATGTCCGCCTGAATTAATGTTTCTAATAATGTTACCTTTCATATCAAGCATTTTAACAGAATCAATAATTGCTGTATTGCTACATGTTATATTTAAAACATCTTTTGAAGGATTTGGATAAACCGATAATTTTAATTTTTGATGTTTATTAACGCTTGCAGAGCTTGTGGTTACTCCATTTAAAGTTATGGTAACAGATTCCCAAGTTCCTGCTGCGCCTGGCAAATAATTACCTATAGCCATAGCTACCCTGTGGTTATCGTTTAACGAAAAAGAAATAGGAGTGTCTAAAGTTTGGGTGTCAGAAAAAGTAGTGGGAGCTGTTGTTGTCTTTCCTGTTACCCAGCTTCTTTTTTCACCTCCGACAACTAATTGTGTGTATCCACCCACCTGCAATATTGTAGTGGGACCATCTAAAACGAATACAGATAAATCGTTTGCGTGAACAAAAGCGTTTGAACCTGACGTGAACGTAGCGGTAATGCCCACTCCTGTAAGTGTACCTGTTAATTCACCCATTTGGAATAGAACTTGCTCACCTACACCTGGACTTAATACTAACGGTCCCGGTTCTTGTATCGTGGTATTTTGTGCCTGTGTATTATACACAAACATTAAAATAAACAATAGCATTGTTGTAAAGGTTTTTCTTTTTACAACCGTAACTGTTTGTTTTAAAGTAGTTTTATGATTCATAAATTATTTTTTTTATGTTAAAAGATTTTATTCAAAAATAAATAGATGAAAAAACAAAACGTGTAGTACTTATGTAGTTTGTTTATAGAACTAATTCTACAATGTTTCAGGAAAAATCATCAGTACATTTTTGATATATTTGATTGAATTTTTCATATGTATGCAACAGCATATCTCCATTATGAGATAATAATTTTTCACAATACTGTAAAAGGCATAAAATTTTAATATTTAATAACGTCTATTCTATTTAAATGATTATCGGAAAGGTTGTACCAAAGAGAATGTATCAAATCTTTGTCAGTTCGAGCTTGTCGAGAACTTATAATTAACAACTTCTCGATAGCATGTCTTAAAGCTTGCCGATACACTTCACTACGTTAAGCTACTTGAAGTGACGGGCTGAATAATAGGTTGTATAAATATGCTTTGGTATAAAGTTCCATATAGATTAATTGATAGAATGGTAATGGAGATATCTTTACGAAAAAAAACTCTATTTTTTAAATAGAGTTTTTATTTTCGTATAAGTTAAATTTTTTAATCAAATCAGGTACGTTATCAATACCTAATTTTTCAAAAATTCTATTTTTGTATGTACTCACAGTTGACTTTTGCAAATTAAGTGTATTAGCTATTTCGGTACTCTTAAACCCTTCAATAATTAATTGGGTAATTTCTAACTCTCTGTTTGTTAACTGATCTATTGGGTTTTCTGGTTTTCTAAAAATATAATTATCCATTATTTTTTCTTGTATATTTTTGCTTATATACTTTTTTGAAACTAAAACCTCTGTTATTGCATTTTTTATCTCCTCTTCTGAACTCAACTTACTCAAAAAACCATTTACTCCTGCATTTATACATCTTACCGCATAAATATCCTCATCTAAACCAGAAAAAATAAGAATTTTTAAATCTGGCTGAATAATCTTTAAAACTGGAATAATATTTAATGTATTTCCATCGGGGAAAGTGATATCTAATAGTAACAAATCTATTGCTGAAGTATACAAAGTTTTGGTTACGTCACTAATATTATGTAATTCAATTACATTTGAATCAGGATGGAGCTCCTTTAAGATAAAACTGAGAGATTTAGTTACTACATTATGATCGTCAGCTGTTATAAAATTTAATTTATTATCCATATTCTATAAGGTGTTAGTGTTCTTTGATAAATTTAGCAACTTATCAATAAAAAATTTGTAGTATTCTATTCATATAACTGTAGAATAAATTCTACAATCTATTAGAATATTCTTTAACATAATCAGTAATGTTTTGTCCCTAATTTTTAGCTTCTGGTAAGTGTTTTACTTTTCAGGTGCATCTAAAATTAAATAGAACGCTACAACTGTTTCAACATTCTGCTTACTTGTAACCCTTATTTTTCCTTTGAATATTTCTATAATTTCCTTACATAAGTTCAATCCCAAACCGGCTCCCAGATTTTTAACTTCTGCTGAAATTTCTCCCTGATGGTAACTGTCAAAAATATGTTTTAAATCTTCTTCATTTATTCCTGCACCATTGTCTTTAATTTCAACCAGCAATCTTTGTGTATTTTTGACTGCTTTTTCTAAAGATACATTCACAGAAATTTGTCCATTTTTGGTGAACTTATTTGCATTTCCAACAATGTTGTAAAACAACTGATGAATCTTAACAACGTCTGAATGTACCATTACATCTTCTGTGATACCATTGGTTACCAACAGCTCGTTTTCATTGTTTTCGACAAAACTTGAAAGTGATTTTAAAACTTCGTCCAGCTCATATTTTAAGTTGAAGGTTGTTTTGTTTAATTCCAGTTTCTTGTTTTCGTTTTTAGAAAGATCTAAAATCTGATTGGCTAATAACGACAAAGAATGTGTGGTAAATTCGATAGATTTTAAAGATTCCTGCACTTCTTTGTCCTCAATCTGTCTTCTAATGCCGCGACTGTAAATAGAAATAATGTTTAATGGCGATCTAATTTCGTGACTGATCATTCCTACAATTCTATTCTTAAAGCTTAAATTCTGTTCGATTTTTTTCTGTGCAGCTTCCAAACGTGTTTCGTATGCAAACGTTAAACGGGTTATAAATGCCAGTATTACCGATATTAAAACCATAAAAAAGATTACCCCAATAATGGCATAATTTCTAATCTGCTTGTTGGTTTGGTACTGTTCTTGAAATTTATGGCGGGCATCATTTGTAAAAGAAACCAGCGCATCGTTGTACTTCTTTAAAAGTAGATTGCTGTAATTTAATAGTTCTTTGTTGGTATCAAAAAATCCGCTGTCGTTCTTTTTTACCGCAGCCAGCTGCTTTTTATAATTCTTCTTATAGTTTTCGAATTCTTGCTGATAATATTCGTTTGTATTTTTAAAAAGATATTCCAATTGTTCTTCTATACTTCCCGAACTAACTTTTGTGCCTTTACGAAGGGTTAAAACTACATTCGATTTTTCTTTTTGAACATCAACTTTACCTGCAATGGCGTTACTTACACGCGATAATAATCCTTTCCGTTGCACACTGTCAACAGATACTGTGGTTTCTATGTTTACACTGTCTAAAATATCATCGTACCTAAAGGTTTTTAGTTTAAACAGATTATCGTTGAAGGGGGTATTTGGAATAAATTCTATGTTGCGTAGCGAATCAATTTTGGTATTGATGTTATTAACTGATATTTTCGAACTGTTACCTTTTTTTAAATGTAGGGAAAATAAATCACTTTTACCGGCTGTACTAGCTAGGTTCTGAATGTTTTTGTTTAAACTGGTCAACGCTTCGTTATATGCCAATAGATATTGATCATCTTTAGTTTGAATATAGTTTTGCAGATTATTTTGCGCAGTAATGTAATCGTCTTTTGTAAGATCGCTAAAATGATTTGCTTGTTCAGAAATACGCAGTTCTGCTTCTAATTCCTGTAATTTAGGTTCGTTAAAAATTTCATTATACAGAATTAACAAAAGAATAAGCTGCAAAAATATAACACTTGTAAGAAGTGTATAGTGTACTGCTTTTCTGTATTTAAATTTATCTGCCCTAAAGTTAAAAGTCTGCCCCTTTTTTTTTTTCAAAATAATTACCCTATTAAATTAATTTTAATAAAAAGATATTATAAGTTTTATTATATACCAAAACCTACATGTTCATTTTATAAAAGATAAACTGTTATAAAAACACACTTAATACTTATCAATCTACAAAAAACTTAAAATTATTTAGCAAAATGTTGCTTTATGTACAAAAAATGTATGAAATTATAACCGTTTTGGTTTTTAATTTTAAATTTTCCCCTGTAAATCAATAGTTTCCCCAAACAAATATAGATATTTTAATTAACATTTTTTACTATTAATTTTAATGCAATAAATCCTTATTTATTTAATTGAAATCGTTTTAACGGATGATTTATAGATGCGTAGATCATCCCAAGTGATGTTTTCCGGAGCTTCGGCTTTAATTTCTGTTAAGGTTTTATCGGTATTATTCTGAAATAATTCTTTTAAAACTGCAAGTTTTTTGACTGATATAACGGCTGTTATGTCTATTTTATTTTCGCCAATTAATTTAGCTATATGTTGATAAATTGTTTGAGCTGATAATTTACGTTCTTCAGCAATTTCGGCAATGGTTAATTTACGCTGCCAAAGGGCAAACGTTTTATCTGTTGTTGCAACTTTTACGGTCTTGGGAGTTTGTTTGATATCGTCTTCTACTTCGTCAATATCCAGAATCTGTGTACGCAGAATTTCTCTGATTCCTGTTAAATGGTTCAAGCGGTAAGAAGTCATGTCCTGATCATTCAGATTTTCACTTGAAAAATCGATGCCACTGCCAAATAACTGCACCATTTTATTGGTTTTAATCAACTTTAAAACCATTTTAATATGTTCGTCTTCAAAAACTCGTAATTGTTCTGTAAATAGCACAAAACCTTTCTTCTTTTTAGATTGTTCCAATACGAAAAGTGTATCGTACGCCAGTTCGTCCAACTTCGGATAAAAATAAGTGTATGCTTTGGTTAAACGCTGCAGTAAATGATCAATCCTAAAATCATCATCTGTAAAAAGTGTGTGTAATTCCTGTAAAAATTTTAGTCCTACATTTTTAATAGTTTCTAACAACCGTTCTTGTTTTTGTGCCCATGCCTGATAAATTTTTCGGGTCGATTTTTTTTCGGTTGCCCAAGTTTCAATCCATTTTAAAAATTCTTTATGTGCATTTATCCAATCAAAGGTATCTTTAACCTGCAACCACAGATATTCCAGTTTTGCCTGAACTAGTACATTTTCGTTATCACTTAACTCATTTTGTCTAGCAAACGACAATACGTTTTCATCGGCAGAAATAGTTCGGATTGCAACCGGTTTTGATAATACCAAACCGCTTAAACTGCGAAGACGAGACAAGGCAACATACGCCTGCCCGCTCATAAACACATCGTTAATATCCAGAACGGCTTTATCAAAAGTTAATCCCTGCGATTTGTGAACAGTTATTGCCCACGCCAATTTTAACGGATATTGCACAAAAGTTCCTAAAACCTGCTCTTCAATTTCTTTGGTTTGTTCGTTTAAAGCGTATCGAACATTTTGCCATTCGTATTTTTCAACAGTAATTTTTACGTTATCGTCTGGCAAATAAACTTCAATTTCATTTTCTGATACATAAAAAACAGTCCCAATTTTTCCGTTGTAATATCGTTTTTCAAAACTTAAATCGTTTTTAACAAACATTACTTGTGCACCTTTTTTAAGAACCAATTCCGGTTCTAACGGATACATTTTTTCAGGAAAATCGCCAATGATTTCGGGCAGAAAAACATATTCCTGCGCTTTTAAATTATCAAGTTCTTTATCGTTAATATCGTCTGCTTTTCTGTTGTGTGTTGTGAGCGTAATGTAGCCTTTATTTTTTTTGGTATCGAAATTTTCGTTTACTTGTTTTTCAAGCAGTTCATAATCTTGCGGTGTATTGTTGTTTGTTCGGAAATTATTCAACAAACGGATAAAAGCTTCATCATCTTGACGGTAAATCTTTTTTAATTCGATATAAACCGGCTGCGTTTGCTGCATAATCCAAGCATTAAAAAAGTAAATTCCGCTGTAAAACTGTTTCATCACCTGCCAATCGGCATGCCTTACAACCGGTGGCAACTGCCATAAATCGCCAATAAAGAGCAACTGAACTCCGCCAAAAGGTAAACTGGATTTCCTTACAAACTGAAGCATTTCGTTCATCGCATCTAACAAATCTGCACGCAGCATAGAAACTTCATCAATAACCAACAATTCTAAATTTCTTATAATGGTTTGTTTAGATTGCGGCATTTTAAAATGCCTTGTAATGGTTTGCTTGGTTTCGAAATACATACCGTTGTCTGTATTCTTAAAATCGACTGTAGGAATGTACCCAGAAAAAGGCAATTGAAAAAACGAATGAATGGTGACACCGCCTGCATTTAAAGCCGCAATGCCTGTTGGTGCTACAACCACCGTGTTTTTGTGCGTTGTTGACAGAATTTTTTTAAGCAACGTTGTTTTACCCGTACCTGCTTTACCGGTTAAAAATACGTTTTTGTTGGTGTGCTGTATGTATTGTAAAACTAATTGTGCTTCGGGTGTCATATTGTAAAGATAAAAAAACCACCAGAATTGGTGGTTTTAATTTTTATTTTTTAGTTTCGGTTTTCTTAACTTCTTCCTTTTTTGTTTCATCTTTTACTTCAACTTTTTTACCGGTTTTTTCTTCGTATTGTTTGTGTAAAAGTGCTAATATTTCTTTGGTTAAATCATATTCTTCTTTTCCGTATAAAACCGATGCAGCATCACCTGTTCCGTAAATATAATCGTAACCTTTTTCTTTACCGTAGTCTTTAATGAAATTTTTCATTTTAGAAACCATTGAATCACGTTCAACTGCACTTTCTTCTTGAAACTTTTTCATGTAGTTTTGTTCTTTCTCGGCTAAAGTTTGTTGGCGACGTTCTAATTCTGCCTGACGTTTTTGTGCCCATTCCATTCCTTTAGATTGTGCATTCTTTTGCAAGTCTAACACATCTTTTTGAAATTTTTTAGCATCGCTGTCTAATTCGTTTTTCATGCGATCAGACATTGATTTAAATTTTGATTCAAAATCTTTGAACTCTTGATACTCTTTCATTAATTTTTCTGTATCAATAAAAGCAGTTTTGAAACCTTCTGATTTAGCAGTTGTTTTACCAGCATCTGTATTAGTAGCTGTTTCTTTGTTACATGCAGTTATACTTAATGCTACAACAGCCAACATCAATATTTTCTTCATATTGTTTATTATTTTCATTTATGTTATATGCAATCGTTTTAGTAAATTATTTTTTTGCAAAGCGAAATTTTAATTATAACGATTTCATAGATTTATTTTTATAGAAAATTAAATTTGATACAAAAGTATCTAAAATAATTGAAAAGCATTAACTATAAAAAATTTATATCGTTTTAATAATTATTATAAAATTCAATTATAAAAAACATACTCAAAATTTTCGATTTAAGACACTTTATTAATTTTATAATATAAATACACATTTAAAGTAGCAAACGATAAAAATAACTGGCTTAAAATTATTTTTTAAAAAAATATATGTGAGATGAATACTCTTTTGTACGTTTTGCTTTTAAATTAGATAGAAACCCAATAAAAAATGCTTTCAAGATGTTTTTCCTACCCGTTTTATATTCTTCTGATAACATTGACACATAAAAACTATCAAAATACATAGGTTTTATATGTATTAATTTAAAATCATGTTTTTTAGCTATTATTGAAATGGCTTTTTTGCTAAAATGCCAAAGATGTCTAGGTACATCCCAAGCAGCCCAATGTTCTTTATAAAAAGTAGCATCGTACGAATTAAAATTTGGAACAGCTATTATTAACAAGCCATCATCTTTTAGGTGATCCTTAAAAAATGTAAAATAGTCATCTATATCTTTTACATGTTCTAAAACGTGCCACAAAGAAATAACATCAAACTTTTTATTTTTAATTTCACCTATTGTATTATAAACTTCAATTTTTTTTGTTTTAGAAATTTCTCTTGCTTTTTCATTTGGCTCTATCCCTACTCCGTTTACTTTATTATTTTGAATTCCATATTTCAAAAAATCACCTGTACCGCAACCAATATCTAAAACGTGTAGTTCATTTTCTTTCTTAAAATGCTTTTTAATAAAAATCCACTTTTGTTTAATAGTAAAATTTTTAACGAACTGATATATTTTTTCAAACCAATTTCTGTTTCCATCTGTATGTGAAATATAATTCTCGCTTTGATAATAACTTTCTAAAGTATCCCAATTTGTAAAATTTGTTTTATGAAGATCCATTTCACCATCATAATCTAAACGAAATTGTTCTTTTGAAACACTATAATCTTTAATTATTTTATTACTCATTTTGTGAATATATAAAACAAAAACTCCTTTGTAAAGGAGTTTTGTTTCACGTGGAACATAAATTATCGTCCCATGTGAATTAATAAAATAGAAATATCTGATGGAGCTACACCACTGATTCTTGATGCTTGTGAAATAGTAACCGGTTTAATTTTCTTTAATTTTTCCCGAGCTTCGTACGACATTGACTTAATTTTATCGAAATCGAAATTTTCTGGAATACGAACATCTTCTAAACGATTCAGTTTATCGGCATTATTTTTTTCTTTTTCTATGTAGCCAGAATACTTCACTTGAATGATAGCCTGATCGATAATTTCCTTATCTAAATTATTTTCCTGAATATAATTTTGAACTTTTTCGAAACGTAAAATATCTTCATCGGCTAATTGCGGACGTGAAAAAACCTTAAACATTTTATCAGGTTGTTTCATAGGTTCGCTACCTTTTTCTTCTAAAATAGGATTAGCTTCTTTTGTTTTAACAGATGTTTCTTTGAAAAATTGAACAAACTTTTCAGACTCATCACGTTTATATTCCATTCTTTTCAAACGATCTTCTTTAGCTAAACCAATTTCAAAAGATTTCGGTGTTAATCTAAAATCAGCATTATCCTGACGTAACAACGTTCTATATTCTGCACGTGATGTAAACATTCTGTAAGGTTCTTCTGTACCCTTTGTAATTAAATCGTCAATTAAAACACCAATATATGCTTCGTTTCTTTTTAAAACAAAAGGTTCTTTACCTTGTACCTTTAAAGCAGCATTTATACCAGCCATTAAACCTTGCGCAGCTGCCTCTTCATAACCCGTTGTCCCGTTAATCTGACCTGCAAAAAATAAGCCATCAACCAACTTGGTTTCTAAAGAATGCTTTAACTGTGTAGGTGGAAAATAATCGTATTCTATTGCATAACCAGCTCTAAAAAATTTTACGTTTTCAAAACCGACTACCGAACGCAATGCTTTAAACTGTACATCTTCGGGTAACGAAGTGGAAAAACCATTTACATACACCTCACAGGTATTCCAACCTTCTGGTTCTACAAAAATCTGATGACGTTCTTTATCGGCAAAACGGTTAATTTTATCTTCTATTGAAGGACAATATCGTGGACCTAAACTTTTAATTCTACCATTAAACATTGGCGAACGATCAAATCCTTCACGTAACAAATCGTGTACTTCGTTAGACGTATACGTCATATAACACGAACGCTGATTGGTTAATGGTTTAGTAACATCTGAATAAGAAAATTTTTGAGGATTGGTATCACCAGGTTGTTCATCCATTTTAGAATAATCTAATGAACGACCATCTACTCGTGGTGGTGTTCCTGTTTTCATTCTACCCGATTCAAACCCTACTTTTACCAAATCTTCGGTTATACCAAAAGAAGCACTTTCGCCTGCTCTTCCTCCTCCAAATTGTTTTTCGCCAATATGAATTAAACCATTTAAAAAAGTACCATTTGTAAGAACAACTGTTTTTGCTTTTATCTCTATTCCTAAACTAGATTTTACTCCAACCACTTTATGATTTTCGATTAAAATACCAGAAATCATTTCTTGATAAAAATCTAAATTCGGAGTTCCTTCCAACATCAATCTCCAGGTTTCAGCAAAGCGCATACGATCACTCTGACATCGCGGAGACCACATTGCTGGACCTTTTGAAATATTCAACATTTTAAATTGAATTGCAGAATTATCGGAAACGATACCAGAGTAACCACCCAAGGCATCAATTTCCCGAACAATTTGTCCTTTTGCAATTCCACCCATTGCAGGGTTACAACTCATTTGGGCAATATTCTGCAGACTCATTGTAATCAACAATGTTTTCATACCCATATTTGCAGATGCGGCAGCAGCTTCGGATCCAGCATGACCTGCACCTACAACAATTACATCATATTCTTCTTGAAATAAACTCATTGTTCCACGTGAAACATTAATTAAACATTTAGAAAAATATTACTGTTCCACGTGGAACATATTAATTTTTTCCTGTTCTTTTTGACGCATAATTTTAGCATCGTTTTCTTCTTTATCTTTAAATCCGCAATAGTGTAAAACTCCATGAGCCATTACGCGAAGTAATTCATTTTCGAACGATACCTCGAACTCTTTTGCATTATCTTTTACACGTTCAATAGAAATAAAAATATCGCCCGAAATTAAATATCCAATACAATAATCAAAACTGATAATATCTGTCAACGTATCGTGATTTAAATATTGCATATTGATGTTATGTAAATAATCATCGTCGCAAAATATATAATTAACTTCGCCAGCTTCTTTATCTTCCGATTCTATAACAGCATCAATCCAATCTTCATATTTACTTTCATTTTCTAACTGAAAATCGGTTTCGTAATTAAAAATTACCATAATTAAAAATTAAAATACCTACAAAGGTACAACGATTATAAAATAAGTTGCTTAAAAAGATTATAAAATTTAATAAAATACTGATTATCAATATATTAATTTTATTTTAATCAATAATACTAATTATTTCAAAAGAACCCCTTGAGGTTTTAATAAAAAAAATAAAATCAACCAATATACCATATATTAAAATTATAAGGCGTTTATATTAGCTTCTACCCATTGCTATTATTTATTTGCATAATATATCTTATGAAAAATTTTATCTAAAATAAAGCTTAAAAGAAATACAAATGAAATTATTGTTAACAACATATTATTATTAAATAAATAAATTT
>JBEBXO010000077.1:0-11648 GCA_040391585.1 Paenimyroides ummariense
ATAAAAAAGGTTTAGTTTTGTACTTAAACTAATTCAAATTAAATTAATATGAGATCAAGGTTTACTTGGATTTTAACTCTGTTCTTTGCTTTGATTATGCAAGTAGGTTTTGCACAATCAGGCAAGCAAGTAACAGGAGTTGTAAAAACAGAAGATGGTGACCCTATTCCTGGGGCAACCATTATGGTGGTAGGTACCACTTTTGGTACAGATACTGACGACGAAGGGAAGTATTCGTTAAATTTAAAAAAAGGCGATAAAGTACGAATTGTTTACGAAGGCTTCAAAGCTGTAAACCTTACAGTTGGAGATTCTAGTGTGTTAAATGTAACATTAGTTGAAGATGAATCTGTTTTCTTACAAGATGTTGTAATTGATATGTATAGAACTGTGAGTAAAGAAAAGTCAGCAGTAGCAGCTACAACAGTTACTTCAAAAACAATTGAAGGGCGTCCAAATGCATCTTTTCTTCAAACCTTACAAGGGCAAATTCCTGGTTTGAATATTGCAACTGGTTCTGGTCAACCGGGAAGTAGTGATACTCAGGTGCTTTTAAGAGGTTTGGGATCAATTAACGGAAATGTGCAACCGTTGTATATCATTGACGGGGTGCCAATGTCGTCTGATCGTTTTAGATCAATTAACCCAAACGATATTGAAAATATTTCGGTGTTGAAAGATGCGGGGGCAACTGCAATCTATGGAAACAGAGGTGCTAATGGTGTAATTGTGGTGACAACTAAAAACGCATCATTTGATTCTGCTTTATCGGTGAAATATGTTGGTACGGTTGGTGTTTCTTCTTTACAAGAAAATCAATATAATTTAATGAATACCAATGAATATGATAGTTTCTTAAAAAGGGCTAAGGCTGCTTATCCTAGTGCAAACCCTCCTATCCCAAGTCTTACTGCTGCTCAAAGAAAAGTCGATACAGATTGGACAGATGTTTTCATGAGAGATGCATTAATGAGTACACATACATTGTCTTTTTCAGCAGGTTCTAAAAATTTATCATCGTATACTTCTGTAGGTTATTCAGATTATGAGGGTATTTTGAAAGATACAGGATTACAAAGATTTAATTTCCGTTCTAATTTAAATGGAAAAAGTTCTGATGACCGTTTAGTGTTTGGTACCAATGTAAGTGCTAACTTTTCAAAAAATGATCAAGCAACTAGCGTAGGTACAAATGGTATTAACCAAAATTATTTCTTAGGAGCTTTTCAGGCAGCGCCATGGGTAGATCCTAATTTATATACAAACGGAAGAGAATTGTATAATAATTATGCTAATGGTACTTTTGGCGATTGGTTAACTCCTTTAATGTTGATGGATAAGATGAGAAGCGATCAACAAGTACAGAATGAGTTTAAGTTGTTGGTTAATGGAAATATAAGTTATAAATTAACAGATAATCTAACATTGGGTAATAATTCAGGTGTTGATTACCAAACAATTCATCAAAATGGTACAAGTAAATATGATTCTTTTAATCAAATATTATTCTATGGATCACGTGAATGGCAAGGAAGTGTAAATAATATTAATGAATCTCGTATGGTTTTTAGTTCAAACACTAGTTTGAAATATGACAATACATGGAATGATGTTCATACATTAGGCGCTGGTGTTTATGTAGAATATATTAAAGGACATCTTACTAGTAGTAGCATTAATAAATTAGGTTTTGATCCTATTTTTTGGTCTGAAGATGGTTCTACAGGTTGGATTCAGCCAACTGCATCAACGGCTTTATTGTACGCTCCAACAGCTAGTATGTTAAAGCAAAATGCAGGTATGTTTTCTTACTTTGGAAATGCTAACTATGATTACGATAGACGTTATGGAGTAGATGTAACAATTCGTAGAGATGCTTCTTTCCGTTTTACTGATGAAAACCGTTGGGGAACTTTTTGGTCTGTTTCTGGACGTTGGAATATCAATAACGAGAAATTTATGGAGAACTCTGTTTTTAACAATTTAAAATTAAGAGGCTCTTATGGTACAACTGGTAATCAAGATATTTTAAATACTGGTTTTTTTGGTGCTGAACAAAGATACCAAACTTTGTATAGATCTGGAGCACAATATAATGGACAACAGGGGCTTTATATTTCAAATTTACCAAATCCTAATTTACAATGGGAGATTGTTAAACAGGGTAACATAGGTTTGGATTTTGGTGTATGGAATGATCGTTTAAGAGGTAGTTTAGATGTTTATAACAAAAGAACAGATGATTTATATTTAACACAATTCGTATCTGCAATTAATGGAGCTACATCTATTCCTGCTAACTATGGATCTTTAGAAAATAAAGGTGTTGAGATAGGTATTGCTGGTGATGTAATTAGAAATGATAAAACTCGTTTAACATTAAATGTTACAGGAGCTTATAACAAAAATAAGGTATTAGAAATTCCTTCTGAAACGGGATATTACTGGAATCCAGACTTAAGTTATGGATATCAAGTTGGAGGTGTGGTTAATGAGTTCTATTTATTTGAATTTGCTGGAATAAATCCGAATACAGGTATGATGGAGTTTTATACTAAAGACGGTGGAGTTACTGAACAACCTACTGATGCAGACAGACGTTGGTTAGGAAAATCTTCGGTGCCAGTATATCAAGGTGGTTTTGGTTTAGATTTTGAGCACAATGGTTGGTTTTTAACAGCTAACTTTACATATGCTCAAGATGTTTGGAGATTTGATAATGATTATTGGTTCTATACAAACCCTTCAGTGTTAGGTAATGGTAATATATCTAATGATTACGCAGATTTTTGGACACCAACGAATAGAGATGCGAGATTTCCTAGGTTAGACGGTTCTAATTATGATAGATCTTTCGATTCTGATTTTTATATTCAAGATGCTTCGTATGTTCGTTTAAGATTTTTATCTGTAGGATATAACTTTAAGAAAAAAGATTTGGATTTCTTAAAATTATCTGGATTAAGAGTTTATGCACAAGGTGAAAACTTGTACACTTGGACAAAATGGAGAGGATGGGATGCAGAAAGTAACAGAACATTTGATTATGGACAATATCCAACTCCAAAAACAGTTTCTTTTGGTGTAGAGGTTTCATTCTAAATAATAAATAAATTATGAAAAAAATAATATTAACAATATTTGTAGCGGCTTCATTTTTGGCTTCTTGCTCAGATGCTTATGAAGTTGAGCAGCCTGGATTTGTATCAGATGAGGCTTCGGTTTTTTCTACCCCTGAACAGGTGAGTAGAGGTGTAAAGGCACTTTATAATGTAATACCTGCAGAACAAGAAGTACAATTTGCTTCTTTTTACACGGATGAGTTAGGGATTGGTCTTGGTAATTTAGGACAAGGTACTAATGATGGGAGTTATAATTTTAGTTTAATATCTAATAATGAATATGCGAATAGTATTTGGGCTAATTATTATAATATAATTAATAGAGCCAATAGAATTGAAAATCGCGTAAAAGAACTTCTTCCTACCGCAAGTCAGGACGAGATTCTAAAGTATAATCAAAGTTTAGCAGAAATTTATGCTTTAAGAGCGTTTTCAAATCTTAAATTATTTTCGTATTTTACACCAGATTATACAAATCCTAGTGGGTTATCTGTAATTAAATTTGACTTTTTACAAACTGATAATTATACTAGATTTGAAAAAAGAGCTACTGTTTCTGAAATTGTTGCATTTATAGAAGATGATATTGCTAAGGCTAAGAGTTTAGCAGGGGAAACAGGAATGGAGAATTTTGCAAGTGGTTATGCATCAAATGCAATGTTAGAAGCAATTTTAATTAAATTGTATTCTATGGTTCAAACACCTGCTGCTTATACGGAATTAGAAAATGCTTTTAACAGACTTAGTGAGATTAAAAATTTAGGTGGAGCTAATGAATTTCTTTCAATGTTTGGTGAAGGTGATGGCACAGAAGGTATCTTTAAATACATCAGAGTAGTAACCGATGGTACAGGTATCCAATCTGGTGTAGCGAATGCTTGGTATCCTACTAATATAACTGGTCAAGCTTACATGGAAATTGGTAGATCTTTATATAATGAATTAGATAAATTAGATCCAGCGTTAACGGGTAAGCAATTACATGATTATAAAACCTACTCTGCTCAGCAAAGAGATTCACTTGTTACTGCGACTTATAGTAGATTAGATGCTAGATATGGTGCTTCTGTATTTGATGCTGGTACTACGAAAAGAGGTTCAACAATAGTAGCGCAGAATTATCTTGGTTTAACACCTGAAGAGTATAGAGAACAAGATGTTTTACGTATTGGTAAATATCAAGGGATAAGTCCAACTCAAAGACCTTTAATGAACAGTGTTTGGGTTTTTAGGTTTTCTGATATGTTGTTAGCTTTAGCTGAAAAAAGAGCTGCTGATGGAGATTTAACTGGTGCTGTTGCTTTAGGTGATTTCTCAAATGTAGAGTCTATTATTTTTAATCTTAGATCTCACAGAAATACAGACGAAAGTTTAACTCCTGTGGATATGCCTACAAATTTCTCTTCTCCACAGCAAGCGTATGCTCGTATTTTGGAAGAACGTAGGGTAGAATTTGCATTTGAAGGACATCGTTACTTAGACATGAAACGTTTAGGTGTTAAAGCGGGTTCTCCTGGTTTTGTACGTCACGAAAAAGATTGTCTTAATGTATGTAGTTTAGAGCCTAGTTCGTATAAATTAACAATGCCTATTCCTAGACCAGAAATGGTTGCTAACCCTAATATGGTACAAAATACTGGTTATTAATCAGTAGTTTCAAATATTTTAAAAAGAGATGTGAAAGCATCTCTTTTTTTATTTATATCATATAGTTACTAAAAAAATGTATTTTTGTGTAAAATTTGCATCTATGCGTTTTATTTTGGCTTTTGTGCTTTTTTTCTCAATCGGTGGTTTTGCGCAGATTAGAAAAACGGATCAAAAAATTAAATCAGGAACATTAAATACTACCAATATTGCTACAAAAAATTCTGTTAGTCGTTTTTCATCGGTTAATTTGTCTGATAATGATTCTTTAAAAATTAAAAAAATTATTACCAAAACAGGTGATACGGTTGCGCCTATTTCTGATTATAAAATTTTTAACGAGATTAAAGGGCAATCTGCTTTTGATACCATTTTAAACCTTAAAAAGCAATATGCGTTTAATTACCTGCGTAATGATATTTTTGGGTTACTTCCGTTTAATAACGACGGACAAACTTTTCAATCGTTAAATCCAAACAAATTACAATACAACAATGTAATAAATATGGGTTTTAACGCCCGTAGATTTTCTTACTTAAACAAAGAAGATATTAGTTATTACAGTGTTCCTACACCCGCATCTGAATTAATGTACCGAAGTGTTACAGGAAAAGGTCAAAATTTAGATGCGTTGATTACCATGAATACGTCAGAACAATTTAATTTGTTTTTAGGGTATCGTGGTTTGCGTTCGCAAGGTAAATATGTAAATCAGTTGACTTCTAACGGAAATTTTAGAATTGGTTCGAGCTATTTTACCAAGAACAAACGCTATCAGTTTAAAAACCATATTACTTTTCAGGATATTTCAAATGAAGAAAATGGTGGCTTGGTTTTTACCAATAACTTCGATTCTTCTAACGAACCTTATAATAGTAGAGAACAGTTAAGGGTGCAAACAGCCGATGCTAAAACGCTTTTTAAAGGTTTGCGTGGCTATTTTGACCATAGTTTTCAATTTAATAAGTCGGAAAATAACAAGGCTTTATTACGACACCAAATTACATACGAATATTTTTCAAATGTTTACCAACAAGCAAACTCGAAGCCTTTTTTTGATCGCGAACCTTATTATGGAGAAACATTTTCATCGGGAATTTACGATAAAGTACGTCATACGCGTTTAGAAAACACGTTCGATTTAGCTTTTGATTCTAAAACAGTTGGTTTATTTGCTGTAAGTGCTGGAATTTATAATTTTTTACATCGATACGAATCTATTGTTTTTGATGAAAACAATAACAAAATTCCCAACCAGCTAAAAGACGACATTATTACTCTTGGTGCCTCTTATATTTTAAATAAAGAACATATTGTTGCCGATGCCTATTTTAAACAGTCGCTTGTTGGAAGATCTTTAACCGATTTAAAAATTAATGCAGCTTTTAATCTGAATGAATCTTACGGAATTGAAGCTACCTATCAATTAGAAAGCAAAATACCCGATTATACCCAAAGATTTTTTCAAAGTGGATATATTGGTTTAAACTGGCTGAACGATTTTTCTAACGAAAAATACAGCACCTTGAACGCAAAGGTTAGTTCGCCCTTTATTAATTTAGAAGGAACGTATCAATTAATTACCGACAAAATTTATTTCATAAATAATGCAACCGAAGTAGATGCCAACGGTAGATACACTCAATTATTGGCTTCGCCTAACCAGTACGGTAAAGTAATTAACTATTTTATGGTTAAGGCGCAGAAAGAATTTAATTTTAATAAATGGGGTGTTGATAATACGGTAATGTTTCAACAAGTAATTCAAGACAATGATGTTTTAAATGTTCCGCAGTTTGTAACTCGTAATACGGTGTATTATCAAGATTATGCATTCAGAAAAGCGTTGTTTTTCCAAACAGGAATTGTTTTTAATTATTTTACGAAATACTATGCCAACGAATACCATCCGGTTTTAGGAGATTTCGTGGTTCAGAATCAAGTGAAAGTAGGAAACTTTCCAATGTTCGATTTTTTCCTGAATTTAAAAATTAAAACAGCTCAAATTTACATCAACGTAGATCATTTTAATTCTATGTTAACCGGATATAATTACTATAATACACCAACTTATCCGTACCGTGATTTAACTTTTAGGTTGGGTATGAAATGGAATTTTTTTAATTAAAGTTGTAGTAATACAACTTTTTTCTTTTCTAAAAAGCATATTGTATCTTTGCATAAATTTATTAGTAATGAACTACGCAAAAAATATATTAGAAACCATAGGAAACACGCCTTTGGTTCAGTTAAATAAAATAGTAAAAGATTTGCCTTGTAAAGTGTTTGCAAAGGTAGAATATTTTAATCCGGGGCATTCGTGTAAAGATCGTATGGCTTTGAAAATGGTGGAAGATGCCGAAGCAGACGGACGTTTGCAACCAGGCGGAACCATTATTGAAGGAACATCGGGTAACACCGGTATGGGCTTGGCATTAGCGGCTGTTGTAAAAGGTTACAAGTTAATCTGTGTAATTACCGATAAACAGTCTAAAGAAAAAATGGATATTCTGCGTGCCGTGGGTGCTAAAGTTGTAGTTTGTCCGACTGATGTCGAGCCAACCGATCCACGTTCGTATTATTCGGTTTCTAAACGTTTGGCAGAAGAAACCCCTAATGCGTGGTATGTAAATCAGTACGATAATCCATCGAATGCACAAGCGAATTACGAACAAACAGGTCCGGAAATCTGGAATCAGACAAATGGTGAAATTACGCACTTTATCGTTGGTGTTGGTACAGGTGGAACCATTTCGGGCGTTGGAAAATATTTAAAAGAACAAAAACCAGATGTAAAAATTTGGGGAGTTGATACGTACGGATCGGTCTTTAAAAAATATCACGAAACGGGTATTTTCGATGAGAACGAAGTGTATTCGTACGTAACAGAAGGTATTGGTGAAGACATCCTTCCAAAGAATGTCGATTTTTCTGTAATAGATCATTTTACAAAAGTTACCGATAAAGACGCAGCGGTTTTCTGTAGAAAATTAGCTTTAGAAGAAGGAATTTTTGTGGGGATGTCATCTGGTTCAGCAATTAAAGGATTGTTGCAGATGAAAGATCAATTAAAACCGACAGATGTGGTGGTTGTTTTATTTCACGATTCAGGTTCGCGTTACATTGGTAAAATTTTTAATGATGATTGGATGCGTGAGCGTGGTTATTTGGAAGAAGAAATTGTTACTGCGCACGATTTAATTAAAAACCACATTGATAAACCTTTGGTTGTTGTGCGTACCGAAGAATTGGCAAGCCACGCAATTGACAGAATCCGTAAATATAAAATATCGCAAATTCCGGTTATAGATACCACAGGTTTTGTTGGATCATTAGAAGACGTAGATCTTTTTAACGCATTTGTAAACAACAGCAATGTTGCCGATACTCCAATTAAAGATTTAATGCGCAAACCCTACCCAATTGTTTCATTGCAAACGAAGGTAGACGAAGTTGCCAAGCTAATCACAAAAGAAAACAACGCTGTTTTGGTTGATTTAGGCAACGGTAAACACCATATTATTACAAAATACGATATCATTAATAATATCAAATAACAAAAAAAGGAGTAACATTAAGTTGCTCCTTTTTCTTTTATAGTCGCTTAAAATTATTTTAATTGAACCAGCTGATAATTAGGAAGTTTTGAAAAAATAAATTACATTTATAAAAAGCTTTTTATTATGCGGGAAGATTTTTTACATTATGTGTGGAGATTCAAAAAGCTTAACAATACTTCACTCAAAACAGTTCAGAATAATGAAATTGTTATAAAAGATTTTGGTTTGTATTTAGGAACAGAAGGACCAGATTTTTTTAACGCACAAGTTTATATCGATGGGCAATTGTGGGCAGGAAACGTAGAAATGCACATAAACGCTTCCGATTGGTATGCCCATCACCATGAAATAGATCCGGCTTATCAAAATGTTATTCTGCATGTGGTTTGGAACAACGATTTGTCGGTTTTGCGAGCTAACGGAACCGAAATTCCAACCCTTGTTTTAAAAGATCATATCCCCGATAATGTGTTTAACGCATACCATCAGTTTAAATTAAATCCCCATTACATTTTTTGCGAAGATTATATTCAGCAGTTTAATTCATTCGATTGGCTTTTGTGGAAGGAAAAATTAATGGTAGAACGAATGGAGCAATTTACAAACCGTATCGTTGCCGAACTGAAACAAACTAATAACAATTGGGAAGAATCGTTTTACCGTATGTTGCTGCGAAATTTTGGTTTGAATATAAATGGCGATGCTTTTCACGAAATAGCTAAAAATCTGCCTTTAAAAATCATTCGTAAAGAACAGCCTCATTTAATACATTTAGAAGCTTTGTTTTTAGGGACAGCAAATTTACTAACATCAGAAAGTGAAGATTACTATCTTAAAACACTTCAAAAAACGTATGCCTATTTAAAACAGAAATACGGTTTAAAACAAACGGTAAATACGCCGTCTTATTACAAATTGCGTCCCGATAATTTTCCTACGATACGTTTGGTACAGTTTGCATCGTTTTTTTACCACCAGCCTTTTTTGTTCGATTTAATTAGAAATCCCGAAAGTCTTTCTGTTAACAATTATTTGTTGGCAGCGCAAGTATCCGATTATTGGCAAACCCATTATGTTTTTGGTAAAGAACATACCAATCGTAAAAAAACGGTTTCACAATCGTTTTATAATTTACTGCTTATAAATACCGTTTTGCCTTTTCAGTATGTGTATCATCAGCAATTAGGTAATGATATTATCGATGAAGTTTTGCAACATTATCAATCTATTGCCGAAGAAAAAAACAGTACCACCGAAATGTTTCAAAAATTACAGGTTCCTATAAAATCATCGTTAGACAGTCAGTCGGTGTTGTTTTTAAAGAAAAATTACTGCGATTTAAAACGATGTTTAAATTGCGAAATCGGTATAAAATTAATGAATAAATGAAAACCCAGCTTCCGTATTTCAGTAACAAGCAACGCAGGGCTTTGGTATTATTTGTGGTAATTATTGTGCTTTTACAGGTGGTAATACTTATTACAAAAAGCAGATCAGTTAGTAACGAAACAGCTAATTATAAGGTTGATGCTGTAACACAGTTAAAAATAGACAGTTTAAAACAGTTGGCATTAAAAAAATATGAATTGCAGCCATATAATCCCAATTTTATGAATGATTACAAAGGATTTAAATTAGGAATGACAACTGCACAGATTGATAAATTATTAAAATTCAGAGCAACGGGAAAATATGTGAATTCTGCTGTAGAATTTCAACAGGTAACAGGAGTTTCAAAAGAACTGCTCGATAAAATGTCGCCCTATTTTAAATTTCCAGAATGGACACAAAATAAAAAATCTGATACTTATGCAGAAAAGGAAACAGTTGTTTTAAAAAACATCGATTTAAACAAAGCAACGATCGAAGATTTGGTTGCAATAAAAGGAATTGGCGATTATTATGCAAATGCGGTTATCAATGAACGCGAAAAATTAGGTGGTTTTGTATCCGTTCATCAAATCGATTTTATAAAAGGATTGCGTCCCGAAGCGGTTAAAATATTAAAGCAGAATACTATAGTTAAAGCTTCTTCAATCATAAAAAAAGTAAATTTAAACACAGCTACGAAAGAAGAATTGGCGCAAATTCCGTATATCAATAGTTATATTGCCCGACAAATTGTGGTGTATCGCAGCAAACAAGAAAATCCGCTAAAAATTGAAGATTTAGAAAAAATTAATAATTTTCCACTTGACAAATTAAAGATAATTAAGTTATATTTGGCTTTTTAGAAAAATAAGCAAAAAACAAACAATAAAATACTGAATAATGAATTTTGAATACAACGAAACACAGGCAATGATTGCGCAATCGATCAGAGATTTTGCAGAGAAAGAAATCCGCCCAAACATTATGAAATGGGACGAAGAGCAGATTTTTCCTGTAGAATTATTTAAGAAATTAGGAGAAATGGGGTATATGGGTGTTTTGGTTCCTGAAGAATTAGGCGGATCTGGTTTGGGTTATCACGAATACATTACCGTTGTAGAAGAAATTTCTAAAGTAGATTCATCAATTGGTTTGTCGGTTGCGGCTCACAATTCATTATGTACCAATCATATTTTAACGTTTGCAAACGATGAACAAAAGAAAAAATGGATTCCTAAATTAGCAACTGGCGAGTGGATCGGTGCTTGGGGATTAACAGAGCACAATACAGGATCTGATGCTGGTGGTATGGCAACAACTGCTGTTAAAGACGGTAACGACTGGGTTATTAACGGAGCTAAAAACTTTATTACACACGCAATTTCTGGTGATGTTGCTGTTGTAATTGTTCGTACAGGCGAAAAAGGTGATTCTCGTGGAATGACCGCTTTTGTAATTGAAAAAGGAACGCCAGGTTTTACATCAGGTAAAAAAGAAAATAAATTAGGAATGCGCGCTTCTGAAACAGCAGAATTGATTTTTGATAATTGTCGTGTTTCCGATGCGAACCGTTTAGGTGAAGTAGGTGAAGGATTTATTCAGGCTATGAAAATTTTAGATGGTGGGCGTATTTCTATCGGAGCTTTATCATTAGGTATTGCTAAAGGCGCTTACGAAGCAGCGTTGAAATATTCAAAAGAACGTGTACAGTTTGGTAAACCAATTTCGCAATTTCAGGCAATTGGTTTTAAATTAGCAGATATGGCTACAGAAATTGAGTGTTCAGAATTGTTATTACACAAAGCGGCATACTTAAAAAACAACAACAAACCAATGACAACTGCCGGTGCTATGGCAAAAATGTATGCATCAGAAGTTTGTGTGAAAGTTTCAACCGAAGCAATCCAAATTCACGGTGGTTACGGTTATACCAAAGATTTCCCGGTAG
>JBEBXO010000078.1:0-11265 GCA_040391585.1 Paenimyroides ummariense
TTATCAGACTCGTTCTCTAAATTATCAACAGACGAAATTCAAATCAACATTATTCATAAAGGAGTAGGTGCTATTACAGAATCTGATGTATTATTGGCTTCGGCTTCTGATGCGATTATTATCGGTTTCAACGTACGCCCAATGGGTAATGCCAAAACAATTGCAGATAAAGAAGAAATTGATATCAAAACATATTCGATCATTTACGATGCCATTGACGATATTAAAGATGCAATGGAAGGTATGTTGTCACCAGAACTGAAAGAAGAAGTAACCGGAACTGCTGAAATTAGAGAATTATTCAAAATTTCTAAAGTGGGTACAATTGCCGGATGTATGGTTACCGATGGAAAAATCTTCCGTAACTCTAAAATACGCTTAATTCGTGAAGGTGTGGTAATTTACACAGGAGTTTTAGAAGCATTAAAACGCTTTAAAGACGATGTTAAAGAAGTTGCTAAAGGATACGATTGTGGTATGCAGATTAAAAACTACAACGATCTAAAAGAGTACGATATCATAGAAGCTTTCCAAGAAGTAGAAGTGAAAAAAACGTTGAAATAAGCGTTTTAGTTAAATATTTGATAAAGGAGCCATACGGCTCCTTTTGTCATTTTGACAGCTTTGTTGTTTTTTGTATTTTGGCTCAAGATTTGATAAATACTTATAAATTAAATACTACAAACAAAGATTATGGGATTATTATTAATGGGAATCATTATGCTTGCCAGCTGGTTAGTTGGTTGGCAGCTAAAAAATAAATTCGAGAAATATTCGAAAGTGCATTTACGAAATGGAATGAGCGGTGCAGAAATTGCAACCAAAATGTTACACGATCATGGAATTTACGATGTAAAAGTAATTTCTACACCAGGTAGATTAACAGATCACTACAACCCAATGGACAAAACTGTTAATTTAAGTGAAGCGGTATATAATCAGCGCAATGCAGCCGCAGCCGCAGTAGCAGCGCACGAAGTAGGGCATGCTGTACAACACGCAACTGCTTACAGTTGGTTAACTATGCGTTCTAAATTGGTGCCGGTTGTAAATATAGCATCAAACCTTGTACAATGGGTATTATTTGGTGGAATTATTTTAATACAGCTGTACAATAACACAACTGTTTTATTAATTGGTGTGGTATTATTCGCATTAACAACGGTGTTCTCAATTATTACCTTACCAGTAGAATACGATGCTAGTAACCGCGCATTAAAGTGGTTAGAAACTAAAAATATGGTAACCAGAGAAGAGTTAAGCGGTGCAAAAGATTCATTAAAATGGGCTGCCCGAACTTATTTGGTAGCTGCTTTGGCATCAATAGGTACTTTATTGTACTATGTAATGATACTTACTGGAGCCAGAAGTAATAACGACTAAAAAAAGCGAGCATTTGCTCGCTTTTTTGTTTATTAAAACCAAGGTTTTTTATTTCTTATATAGGTATTGTAAAATTCTTCGTCTGATTTGGTCAGATATATAATTCCTTCAACCAAACCAATAATACCAGCTACAAACAAAACAAAATATCCTATAAAAAAACAAGTTGTTAAATAACCAATTAAAGCCATAATTATAAGAATAATACCTTCGGTATTGTAACCTAATACAAATTTATGGATACCTAAATGTCCTAATATAATAGCTAAAATACCTGTCAGTATTTTTTTACTATTGGCATCTTGAAGGTAATTTGCTGATTGGTAATTATTTTGCTGTTGATAATTACTTTGTTGATTTGTGTACTGATTTTGTTGTTGATTGCCATGTGAAGAACCTGGGCCTGTGTGCCATTGTTCTTCTTTTCTTTCTTCTGAATTTTGATTTTCCATTATAGCTAATTTGTTATTTTTATTAAAGGTAGCAATAATTTTATCAACAATAATCTGTGCCAGTTTTTCTTTGCTCTCTATTGTCCAACCTGCTATATGTGGAGATAAAAGCACGTTTTCTGCATTAATAAGATATCTAAAAGCATCGGGCAGTTCATTGTCTGAAAACATATTTTCGAACGATGATTTTTCGTATTCCAATACATCTAATCCTGCTCCTTTAATTTTACCCGATTTTAAAGCATCAACTAAATCATCGGTACAAACCGATTTTCCTCGCGCAGTGTTTATCAACCAAAACGATTTTGCAAAACCATTGATAAAATCTTTATTAATGTAATGATGTGTAGTAGGAGTTTCAGGTGTGTGCAAACTTAAAATATCACTGTGAAGTTGTAAGTAATCTAACGAAACCTGTTGCGCATTTACATCGCCCATATGTTGTTTAATATCGTAACAAATTACTTTACAGTTAAAACCTTTTAAACGTTGGGCAAAGGCTTTTCCCATATTGCCGTAACCAATAATTCCAACCGTTTTACCTTCAATTTCAATGCCTCGGTTTTCTTCGCGTTTCCAAACTCCGTTTCGCACTTCTTTATCTACATACGATAATTTGTTCATAAGGTTTAAAAGCATACCCAAAGCATGTTCGGCAACGGCAGTTTTATTTCCTTCGGGAGCAGCAATCAGTTTAATACCTTTTTGTTCGGCGTATTCGCAATCTATGTTTTCCAATCCGGCACCAACGCGACCAATGAATTTAAGATTGCTGGCTGCGTCTAAAAAAGTACGATCAATTTTAAAACGACTGCGTAAAACAATACCGTCATACTGATGGATTATTTGCTCGATAGCATCTTTAGGTGCGTAATAATTTTCATCGTTTTCAAAACCAGCAGCCGATAACTGTTCAATTAACAACGGATGGTTTTTATCAAGGTGTAGTATTTTCATTTAGTGGTAATCTTTTGCTTTGTCAGAATTTTATCAAACTAAATTAGATAAAATTTTTGATTGGGATAGGTTTAAAACTGTAAATTAATCTTAATCAAAAGACAAAACCATCTCTAAATGAAATTTTTAATTTAAACCTCACAGGTTTTTAAAACCTGTGAGGTTTTGTCGTAACAAAAAAAATCAGATTTTGCTGTGTATTTTTAAAAACCTAAAATCATTTTAGCAATGGTAAAATAAATTAAAATACCAAAAATATCATTGCTTGTGGTAATAAAAGGTCCGGTTGCAATAGCTGGATCGATACCGTATTTATCAAGCATAATGGGAATAAAAGTGCCAATTAAACTGGCAAGTATCATTACGGTTACCAACGCCAACACAATAGTTGATGATATTTCGTACGATGTTCCCATGATAAAATGTGTTGCTAAAAGCAGTAAAACTGCTAGAATAGTACTGTTTAAAAGCGCGAGTAACATTTCTTTCCCCAAACGTTTCCATAACGATCCAGACAAGCTGTTGTTTGCTAAACCCTGTACTACGATTGCAGACGATTGTACGCCTACATTTCCTGCCATTGCGGCAACTAAAGGCGTAAAGAAAAATAGTGTGGAATATTGTTCCATGGCATCGCTGAAACCTTGTGACACATTTACCGCAATAAAACTTCCTATTAATGCCAGTAATAGCCATGGTAAACGTGCTTTTGTAAGTTCCCAAATGCTGTCGTCGGCTTCAACGTCTTGTGAGATACCTGCAGCCATTTGGTAATCGCGGTCCGCTTCGTCTTTAATCACGTCTACGATATCGTCAATAGTAATGCGCCCAACCAAACGCCCGGTTTCATCAACAACAGGAATGGCTTCTAAATCGTACTTCTGCATAATACGCGCCACTTCTACATCTTCGGTATCTACTTTTACATAATCTACCTTTGGTATGTAAATTTCTTTAACCTGGGTGGTGGTAGATGAGGTGATTAGATCTTTTAACGACAAACGCCCTTTTAAACGATCTTCGTCGTCTACCACATAAATGCTATGTACGCGTGATACGTTTTCTGCCTGTTTGCGGATTTCCTGAATACACGTTAATACATTCCAGTTTTCGTTTACCTGAATGTATTCTTTCGCCATTAAACCACCGGCAGTGTCTTCATCGTACCGTAGCAGTTCTACAATGTCTTTGGCGTGTTCAAAATCTTCAAGTTCCGAAATAACCTCATCTTTCATTTCTTCCGAAAGTTCGGCGATGATATCTACCGCGTCATCGGTATCCATCTCGTCTAACTCTTCGGCAATTTCTTTAGCAGAAAGATTGTTTAAGATTTTTTCACGAACTTCTTCGTCTAATTCTAACAGAATTTCCGAACTTGTTTCCGATTCAATAATGCGGAAAAGATAACCTGCATCTTCCGCATTTAGTTCGTTTATAAGTTCGGCAATATCAGCAAAGTGGATATCCTCGATCGTACGAAGTATTTCGCGTTCGTTTTTTTCGGCAATCAAGCCTTCGATCTCTTGGATAAATTCTTTACTGATTTTGAATTCCATACGCTTCTATTTTTTGTGTAAGTGCAATAAATTCTTCTACACTTAATTGTTCGGGACGAAGGTTAAAAACTACCTCGTCTTTAATTTCTTCTGCTATAAAACTTTTTAAACTGTTGCGCATGGTTTTTCTGCGCTGGTTAAATGCCGATTTTACCACGGTAAAAAACAGTTTTTCGTTGCAAGGTAGCGAATAATCTTCTTTGCGGATCATTCGCATTACGCCCGATTTTACCTTTGGCGGTGGTGTAAAAACATGTTCTGATACGGTGAACAAATATTCGGTGTTGTAAAAAGCCTGTGCTAAAACCGATAATATTCCGTAGGTTTTACTGCCTTTTTTCTCGCAAATACGTTCGGCAACTTCTTTTTGGAACATTCCCGAAAATTCTGGTATCTGATCGCGCATTTCTAAAACCCTGAAAACAATCTGCGTTGAAATATTGTACGGAAAGTTTCCTATAATGGCAAAAGGGTCATTGTTAAAAACCTTCTTTAAATTATACTTTAAAAAATCTTCGCCAATAATGTGGTTGTGTAACTTTTGGTAATGTTTTTCAAGATACGCAACCGATTCGGTATCAATTTCAACCACAAAAGTTTCAACTGGTTTTTCTAGAATATATTTTGTAAGCACACCCATTCCCGGGCCAATTTCCAAAACTTTATTGTAACCGTTCAGGGTAAGTGTATCGGCAATATTTTTGGCAACACTTTCATCGTTTAAAAAGTGCTGACCCAGGTGTTTTTTCGCCCTTACTTTGTCAGAATTACTCATGCTCGCTAATTATTTCAAGATCGGTTCTAAAGGTAAGCATTTTGTCTGCAAAACGGTCTAAACCTTCGCTACGCAATAAAGGCGCATGATTTTGTTTGTAATCTTCTAAAGCTGCATGGCTTTCTGCAAAATACTGTGCCGAATAGGTAACACCGCCCATATCTTCATCAACCAAAACTTTTACCAAACGTGCCGATTTAAAACAACCGGTATTCAATACTTCTTGAATGTGTTTGGTTTGCATCCAGTTTAACCATTCGTCGTGAACAGACTCGTCTATATTTATGGTAACATTGTAAATAATCATGTGTTGCCGTATTAGGGTTTATAAAAAATTAATGCCATTTCAAGTGATGCAAAGTGATTTTTTTGAATCTTATAGATTCTGTTTTCGCTCTGCAACATTCGAAATGACATTAATGTTGTTATTTCTTTTATATTTAATTAATAATATCGAATCCGCAGTAAGGTTTTAAAACGTCGGGTATCACAATGCCTTCGGGTGTTTGGTAATTTTCTAAAATACCAGCCAATACGCGGGGTAAAGCTAACGATGAACCGTTTAAGGTATGCGCCAGCTGTGTTTTGCCGTCTTTGCCTTTAAAGCGCAATTTTAAGCGGTTTGCCTGAAAGGTTTCAAAACACGATACCGAGGAAATTTCTAACCAGCGATCTTGTGCGGTAGAAAATACTTCGAAATCGTAGGTTAATGCCGATGTAAAGCCCATATCGCCACCACACAAACGTAAAATACGGTATGGTAGTTTTAGTTCGTTTAAAATTTCTTTTACATGTTCCACCATTCCATCTAATGCTTCGTATGATTTTTCAGGATGCTCAATACGCACAATTTCTACTTTGTCAAACTGATGTAAACGGTTTAAACCGCGAACATGTGCGCCGTACGATCCGGCTTCTCTACGGAAACAAGGTGTATATGCGGTGTTGCATATTGGCAGTTCGCTTTCGTTTAAAATAACATCGCGGTATAAATTGGTTACCGGAACTTCGGCAGTTGGTATTAAATACAAATCAT
This sequence comes from Paenimyroides ummariense, assembly GCA_040391585.1. GTDB lineage: Bacteria > Bacteroidota > Bacteroidia > Flavobacteriales > Flavobacteriaceae > Flavobacterium > Flavobacterium ummariense_A. The sequence continues at coordinate 6,160 of JBEBXO010000078.1, forward strand.
CTGCAACCGCGTGATACATTTGTCCTTCTTTATCAGGTAATTGACCAGTTCCGTATCCCGATGCTTCGTTAATTAAATGTGGTACCTGTACTTCGTTATAACCTGCGTTAGTGTTTTTATCTAAAAAATAACTAATTAGGGCACGCTGTAATTTGGCACCTTTGCCTTTATAAACGGGAAAACCTGCGCCAGTAATTTTTGCACCTAATTCAAAATCAATGATGTCGTATTTTTTTGCCAGTTCCCAATGAGGTAAAGATCCTTCTGCTAAAACAGGAATCTCGCCTTGTTCAAAAACCGTTACATTTTCCTCAGGTGTTTTTCCTTCCGGAACAATATCTGCAGGTGTATTTGGTATTTGATATAAAGCATTTGTTAATTCATCGGTAACAGCGTTTAAAGTTTCTTTAAGTTCGGCTGTTTTGTCTTTAAACTGCGTAGATTTTTCTTTTAAAATTTCGGCTTTAGATTTTTCGCCGTTACGCATTAATTCACCAATTTCTTTGGATAGCTTGTTCGATTCTGCCAAGATATTGTCTAATTCCACCTGTGTTGCTCTGCGTTGTTCGTCTAAGTCTATAACTTTTTGAATCATTTCAGCAGCATCAAGATTTCTTTTTGCAAGGGCTTTTACCACTTGTTCCTGATTTTCTCTAATATAAGCTATCTGTAACATAAATAAATAATTGTTAATGTGCAAATTTACAAAAAAATGTTAAGGCGAAACAGAGTGTTTTTTAATTATATTTGATTAATTAAAATAATATAAATTATGAGGTTTTTTTGTTATATCGTTATACTTCTATCTCTAAATAGTTGTTTTTACCCATCTTACGATGATAATGCTCCTGTAGTTCACAGACCTCCTTTTGAAAAACTTGACCAAAAGTTTTTTAATGAAGCATCGAATGTTTTATCAAAGCCTGAAAAAAAAATACGTTTGGATTCAATTGTCGATATAAAATTTGAAAATTATATTCCCGGTGAGACCAAACCAACTAAGAATGTTTCTTATAGTTATACAGATTACGTAACTTACAGAATTACTTATGTTTTTGATTATAATCAAAACAATTACGTAAATAAAATAAGTGTTTACAAAGGATTTATCGACGATATAAAAAGTAAGGGTGTTTTATTACATCATCTTGATTTTAAATATGATACTAATGATAATGTCGTTGAGGTTAAAAAGCAATATCCAGATAATTCGCTTTCAACAAGTTATTTTACTTACGAAAATGATAAAATGATCAAGCATGAATCTGTTTTTAACGGAGTTGTAGGTTCTTACGAACAACTATCATATACAAATGATACCGTTTATATTGATTACTATAATATATACGATAAAATAACTAGTAAAAGTAAATTAGTATTAGATACTTACAAAAACATTACGTATAATTATTCTGTTGTTTTTAATCCGCAGCAATATGGCGAATGGCACGGCGGAGCTGTAAATTATCCTAAAAATATCTATAAGCCTATGGGAGGTGTTTTTCCTGAAAATTTCACTATTGGAATGTCAATATTTAATAACATGGGTACTTATTATACAGGAACGCATCTTAATGAAAGAGAGTATCCATTATCTAATACTTTGCAGTTAAATCAATTTTTTTACCCAGAAATTTATCAAAGTGGTGATTATTTTTTAGGACATAAAAAACTATACTATTATACGTATTAAAAAGATCTTTTTATGAAAAGAATATTTCTTGTTCTTGCTTGCAGTTTTTTTAGTTGTGTTTCAATGGCACAGCTTACGGCAAATTCACAAGACGATTACCGTTTGTACGAAAAGCAGGCAGCAGAAAAACGTTTGGCTTTCAAACAGAATCCCCAAACGTTTAATTACGATGTTAAACACCAGAAATTAGAGCTGAATATAGATCCAACCCAATATTATATTAGTGGCACGGTAACTACACAGTTTGTGCCTACCCAAAATTTGCAAACCATCGTTTTCGATTTAAGTCATGAGCTTACGGTTAGCACGGTAACACAAGGCACGCAATCGGCTACATTTACGCAGGCAAATAACGAACTGGTTATACAGTTGCCAACTACCGTTGCAGCAGGCGCGTTAGGCGAAGTGAAAATAACTTATCAAGGTGCACCGCCAACAGAAAACGAAGCTTTTGTACAAAGTTACCACAACAATACGCCTATTATCTGGACATTATCTGAACCTTTTGGTGCAAAAGATTGGTGGCCTTGCAAGCAGTCGCTGAATGATAAAATAGATGCTATTGATATTCACATTACGGCACCAACTGCAATGGTAGCGGTTGCCAACGGCATGGAACAGTCGCAAACAGATAACGGCAATGGCACCAAAACCACTCATTTTAAACACCAATATCCTATTCCTGCATATTTGGTAGCTGTTGCGGTAACCGATTATCAAATCTACAATCAAACGGCAGGTACGGTGCCTAAAACGTTTCCGGTGGTTAACTATCTGTATCCCGAAACGTATGATAGCAGTGTAAGTCAGTTAGCAGTTACGTTACCCGTTATGGATGTTTTTGAAGAGCTTTTTGGAACATATCCGTTTTATACCGAAAAATATGGTCATGCCGAATTTGGATGGCCGGGTGGAATGGAACATACCACCGTTTCTTTTATGGGTGCTTTTTCACGACATTTAATTGCTCATGAACTGGCACACCATTGGTTTGGCGACAAAGTTACCTGCGGAAGTTGGAAAGATATCTGGATTAACGAAGGCTTTGCAGAGTATATGGCGGGCTTGGTTGTAGAACATTTAGACGGACAAAATTCTTTTGTAGATTGGAAAGGCAGTAAAATTAATAGTATCACATCGGCGACAGATGGTAATTTGTATTTAACCGATACACAGGCGTTAGATTTTAACCGTATTTTTAGCAGTCGGTTAACGTATAATAAAGGATCTATGGTGGTGCATATGTTGCGATATGTTTTAGGAGATGAGTTTTTTTATCAGGGAATGCGTAATTTTTTGAACGATCCGGTAATTGCCTATAATTATGCAGTTACCACTCAGGTAAAACAACATTTAGAAGTTGTATCAGGAAAGGATCTGACCGACTTTTTTAACAATTGGATTTATGGTGAAGGCTATCCTTCGTACCAGGTGCATGCGGAAACAATGTCTGAAACACAAACAAAAATTACACTGTCGCAAACTACATCACATGCTTCTGTTTCGTTTTTTAAGATGCCAGTAACTTTGCGTTTAACAGGTGCTAACGGACAAACAGAAAATGTGGTATTGCAGCACACGCAAAACAATCAGCAGTTTGTTGTTGATACCAATGTAGGAAAAGTGAGCTTCATTGAAATTAATCCTTTTAACGATATTGTATGCACAAACAATCAGGTTACCATACAAGAAACAGTTGTACCTGTGGTAGAAGAATTAAAGGTTTTTCCAAATCCTTCGCAACTATCTTTTCAAGTACAAATTCCAGAAAATATGAAAGTCAGTGCTATGAATATTTATAGCGCAAGCGGAAAATTGGTGGCACAAAACATCAGTAATCCGTATTCGTCTCAACAACTGGCAAGCGGTATGTATGTGCTGGAAATTAAAACAGCCGACAAAACCTATCATAAAAAAGTTATAAAAAATTAAATTGAAACGGTTGTTTGCCAAATAGTACGGTTAAAATAGTACATTTGTGCAACACAAAATGAAAGTATAGAAATTAATGGACGTATTGGTTAAATTATCGCAGTTTTTATTAAGTTTATCTTTATTAATTGTATTGCATGAGTTGGGGCACTTTATCCCAGCAAAATTATTTAAAACTCGAGTAGAAAAGTTTTATCTGTTCTTCGATATAAAATTCTCTTTATTTAAAAAGAAAATCGGTGAAACTGTTTACGGAATTGGTTGGTTGCCATTGGGCGGTTATGTGAAAATTGCCGGAATGATCGATGAAAGCATGGATACCGAACAAATGCAACAAGAACCGCAACCGTGGGAATTTCGTTCTAAACCAGCATGGCAACGTTTAATTATCATGTTAGGTGGTGTAACCGTAAACTTTATATTGGCATTTGTTATTTATATTGGAATGACATGGTTTTATGGCGATAAATACATTGCGAACGACGATTTGAAAGATGGTGTATGGGTAGTTTCGGATCCTTTGTTGAAAGCAGGTATGATTTCCGGAGATAAAATTATTTCAATAGACGGGGAACATTTAGATCGTTTTAACGAAGTAAATGAAAAGTTAACAACGGCCAAAAAACTTGTTGTTGAAAGAAACGGACAGAATCAAGAAATAAACTTGCCGGTAGATTTTATCAAGCAGATGCTTAAAAATAAAAGCGAACAAGAAAAAGGTTTTGTATTACCACGTGTTCCTTTTATTGTTTCAAAGGTTGAAGATGCGTCTTTAAATGCGGATGTTTTAAAACCTAAAGACTTTATAACAAGTATTAACGGAGAAGAAATTAAGTTTGCCGATCAGGTAAAAGCTGTTTTAAGTAATTATAAAAATCAAACAATTCCTGCTGTTATTGTAAGAAACGAAAAGCCTGAAACGGTACAGTTGAAAGTAAATGCCAACAGCGAATTAGATATTGCCTTTGCGCCAATAATTAGTTTAGAAAATGCTGAAAAATTAGGACTTTACAAATTAAATACCGATCATTACAGCTTGTTGCAATCTGTTCCTATTGGTTTAGAAAAAGGAAAAGATAAATTAATTAGTTATGGGAAACAATTAAAAATGATTGTTAATCCTGATACAGGCGCTTACAAAGGTGTTGGTGGATTTAAAGCAATATTTGATGTTTTTCCACAAAGCTGGAGTTGGGAAATGTTCTGGAGTATCACGGCATTTCTGTCAATTATGTTAGGTGTAATGAATTTATTACCAATTCCTGCATTAGATGGGGGGCATGTTTTATTTTTATTATACGAAATGATTTCGGGTAGAAAACCAAGTGATAAGTTTTTGGAGTACGCCCAAACAGTTGGTTTTGTAATACTTATAGCCTTGTTGCTGTTTGCAAACGGAAACGATATATTTAAAGCTATAACAGGCAAGTAAAAAAAATAACGATTTTTTAAAAAAGGTGTTTGCAAAAAGGAAAAATCGT
>JBEBXO010000079.1:0-11121 GCA_040391585.1 Paenimyroides ummariense
GGATGGATGAAATTAAAGAACGTTGCCCTATTTATGATAATCTTTTAAACAGCACGCCAATTAATTTGGTTGTCACAAAAGATTATACACAAAATGTCGCTTGATAACCGATGTTTAATGTTGGGTGTTGGATGATTGATGTAAAATTAATTGCTTAAGGTCTCCACTACGAACTGACACTTCAAAACATTACACATTAAAAAAATTGTTTAGTTTGTTTTTACTACCTTTAATTTTTAAAATTAAGGGTAGTATTTTTTTTATGCAGCAATCGATCTTAAAAGTTGAAAATTTAAGCATTTCGTTTTTACAGGAAAAAAAATGGAACGAAGTAATACATTCTATTTCGTTTGAAGTTTTTCCGAACGAAATTGTTGGTATTGTAGGCGAATCGGGTTCCGGCAAATCGGTTTCCAGTTTAGCTATAATGGGTTTGCTTCCTAAAAATATTTCAAACACACCCTCGGGAGCTATTTTCTATCAACAAAAAAACATTACCCATTTATCCGATAAAGAATTTCAAAATATTCGGGGCAACGAACTTTCCATGATTTTTCAGGAACCTATGAGTTCTTTAAATCCATCGATAAAATGTGGCAATCAGGTTGCCGAAATTTTAGAAACACATACAAATCTTTCTGCAAAAGAGATTAAAACAGAAGTATTACGGTTATTTGCACAAGTTAAACTACCCGATCCGGAAACGTTGTTTCACAAATATCCACATCAAATTTCGGGCGGACAAAAGCAACGGGTAATGATTGCCATGGCAATTGCCTGCAAACCAAAAGTTTTAATTGCCGATGAACCTACTACAGCGCTTGATGTTACGGTACAGAAAGAAATTATACAGCTTTTAAAGAATTTACAACAAGAAACAGGTATGAGCATTTTGTTTATATCGCATGATTTAGCCTTGATTTCTGAAATTTGCAACCGCGTTTTGGTTATGTACAAAGGCGAAATTGTAGAACAAGGCAATGCACAGCAAATTTTTAACAATCCGCAACATATTTACACACAAGCTTTAATTGCTTCTCGCCCATCGTTAAATGTACGTTTACAACGGTTACCCACTATTCAGGATTTTTTAAATGGTAAAGAAAATGCTGCGGCAATTTCACAAGAAGATCGATCTGAAAACTTAAAAAAACTATACAATCAAAAACCTTTGTTACGTGTGGTAAATGTTGAAAAAGAGTATTTACTTAAAACCAATATTTTTAAACCAAACGCCTATTTTAAAGCAGTGAATGATGTGAGTTTTGAAGTTTATGAAGGAGAAACTTTAGGATTAGTTGGCGAAAGCGGTTGCGGAAAATCGACATTAGGAAATGCTATTTTACAGTTAGATCCTGCAACAAAAGGTCAGATTTTTTACAGAGATAAAGACATTACTCAACTTTCTAAATCTGATCTGAAAGAACTGCGTAAGGAAATTCAGATTATTTTTCAGGATCCGTTTGCATCGTTAAATCCAAAAATTACGGTGGGCGAAGCTATTTTAGAACCCATGAAAGTACATAAATTGTACGCAAACGATAAAGAGCGCAAACAAAAAGTATTAGATTTATTAGATAAAGTAGGTTTGTTGCCTGAACATTACGACCGATATCCGCATGAATTTTCTGGTGGTCAGCGTCAGCGTATAGGTATTGCACGAACCATAGCTGTAAACCCTAAACTGATTATTTGTGATGAATCGGTTTCGGCATTAGATATTTCTGTTCAAGCTCAGGTATTAAATTTACTGAATGATTTAAAAGATAATTTTGGATTTACCTATATTTTTATTTCGCACGATTTGGCTGTGGTAAAATACATTTCAGATCAAATTATCGTGATGAACAAAGGAAAAATTGAAGAACAAAACGAAGCCGATGCTTTAATTGCTAATCCGCAACAACCTTACACCCAAAGATTAATTGACGCGATCCCGAAAGGGATTTGACATAAAAAAACACCCGATTCAATTAAGAATCGGGTGTTTTAGTTTTTAAATTCCACCATCATAAGGAACTTCTTTTTCTTTAAATATAATTCCAAAAGTTTCTAACTCTTTTAAAACCGGTTCGTACACTTCTTTTGTTAAAGGCATTTGTACACCAGGTGTTTTAATTTCTCCGTTTAGTATCTTTAAAGTAATAATACCAACAGGCAATCCAACTGTTTTTGCCATACCAGTATGTAAGGCATCATCGCCAATACAAACCATGGTAGCATCAATCTGTAAGGTTTCGGCAATATTTGGCATGGTGTAACCAAATTTATGGTACATAACAATCATGTCTTTATCTGTTGCTTTTAACGTCCATTTTTCAGACAAAATCTTTTCCAAAATTTGTGCTGGTGTTGCATTTTTAAGCCCCACTTTCTTTTCACCGTTAAACAAATCAAGTGCTACAAATTTATCCCAAACGGTATCATCTTGCTCGATATTTAGGGTTAAGCGAAACTTTACTTCAACAGAATCGGTGGCATGATAATACAAAAACGAATTGATAAATTCACGATAGGTCATGTTTTCAGAATCTTCAATAGTATAGGTGTCATCTGTAACACCTAACTGAATTAACATATTCCAAGCACGTGAATATCCTACCCTACGCATGGTTCCACGGTAAATAGTATGCGCTTTTTGCAAACCATAAGCATCGCGGTAACCTAAAGAATCGCGGTTTGCATACGCTTCAAATCTGCCATAACCCTCAATTTCCAAAAACTCGGTACGTTTAAAAATACGTTGGTACGGAATATATTTATAAGTTCCTTGCTGTAGAAATTTAGCTGCACCACCCTGACCGGCGACCACCACGTTACGCGGGTTCCATGAAAATTTGTAATTCCAAATATTATCATCTGATTCCGGAGCGACCAAACCACCGCAAAAACTTTCAAAATGAACCGGATTTCCGCCTTTTTCTCTAATCTCGTCTAACACTTTCATAGCACTCATGTGATCAATTCCCGGATCTAAACCACATTCGTTCATAAAAATCAATCCTTTTGCTTTAACATCGGTATCCATTTCTTTTAAATCGTTCGAAATGTACGATGCTGTTACCAAATGCTTTTCAAAAGTCAAACAATCGGCAGCAATAATAGGGTGTAAAAAAGCAGGCATCATAGAAATAACCACATCGGCTTTTTTAATTAAAGCCTGTCGTTCTTCGGTGTTATGTATATCTAAAGCAACAGCAAATGCGTTTGGGTTATCTTCTACCTTTTGTTGAATGGATTCTATTGACTGATCGGCAATATATAATTTAAACTGATGTGAATGGGTACGGTCTAACAAATATTTAATTAAAGAAGAAGTAGATCTTCCCGAACCAAACAACACTATATTTTTCATTAATTTATGGTTTTGATTGTGCTAAAAGTACTAAAAAAATAACGCATGAAAAAAACATGTATCGAAAAATAAAAAAGTGTACATTTGAAAAAAAAATTTTTCCATGGCTAGAAAGTTAGTAACATTAGCAGCCTTTTTTGGATTTGTTGCAATAATTTTAGGTGCGTTTGGTGCGCATGCACTAAAAAAAGTGTTAACAGCAGAACAATTGGTAAGTTTTGAAACCGGGGTGCGTTATCAAATGTATCACGCTCTTTTTTTACTGCTTGTTTCGCAATTAAATGTGTTAACAGAAAAAAACAAACGCAGCATTGGCATTTTTACAACTATTGGAATTTTTCTTTTTTCGGGATCGATTTTTTTATTAGCAACTCAAGATTTATCGGGCATTAACTTTAAATTTTTAGGTCCTATAACACCAGTAGGAGGTTTATTTTTAATAGCAAGCTGGTTTTTAATGGCATTTTACACATATAAACAAAAAAATAATTAATAAAAATCACTAATTTATTAGTAAGTTTGTAACCCAATTTATTAATACAACACACAATTAAGATATGGAAGTTTCAAAGGCAATCTCTTTGGATAAATATGGTATAAAGAATGTAAGTGATATTATTTACAATCCATCATTCGATGATTTATTTGAAGCAGAAACAAATCCAAATTTAGAAGGTTTTGAACGCGGGCAAGTTTCAGAACTTGGAGCAGTTAACGTAATGACAGGTGTTTTCACCGGACGTTCTCCTAAAGATAAATACATTGTAAAAGATGCAGTTACAGAAAACACAATCTGGTGGACTTCTGATAAAGCAGTAAACGACAACAAGCCTCTTTCTCAAAACACATGGGAAGCTTTAAAGCAAAACGCAGCCGAAGAATTATCAGGCAAAAAACTATATGTTGTTGATGCTTTTTGCGGTGCCAACGAAGATACTCGTTTAAAAGTTCGCTTTATTATGGAAGTGGCTTGGCAAGCGCATTTTGTAAAAAATATGTTTATTCGTCCTACCGAAGCTGAATTGGAAAACTTTGGCGAGCCAGATTTCGTTGTAATCAACGCATCTAAAACATCATTTAAAGACTATGCCGCTCACGGATTAAACTCTGAAGTGTATGTAGCTTTTAACTTAACTGAAAAAATTCAATTAATTGGCGGTACCTGGTATGGTGGAGAAATGAAAAAAGGTCTTTTCTCTATGATGAACTACTACTTACCATTACAAGGTGTTGCATCAATGCACTGTTCGGCTAACAAAGGAAAAGATGGCGATGTAGCTGTTTTCTTTGGTTTATCGGGAACAGGAAAAACTACTTTATCTACAGATCCAAACCGTGAATTAATTGGCGACGATGAACACGGATGGGATAACGACGGTGTTTTTAACTTTGAAGGCGGATGTTACGCTAAAACAATTGATTTAAGCAAAGAACACGAACCAGAAATTTTTGCAGCTATTAAACGCAATGCATTACTAGAGAATGTAACGGTTGATGCCGATGGAAAAATTGATTTTACAGATGGATCTGTAACTCAAAACACTCGTGTTTCATATCCTATCGATCATATTGAAAACATTGTAAAACCAGTATCAAAAGCAGGTCATGCTAAAAAAGTAATTTTCTTAACAGCTGATGCTTTCGGTGTAATGCCTCCGGTTTCTAAATTAACGCCAGAACAAACAAAATACTTTTTCTTGTCTGGTTTCACAGCAAAATTAGCAGGAACAGAGCGTGGTGTTACTAAACCAGAACCTACTTTCTCTGCTTGTTTTGGTAAAGCTTTCTTAAGCTTGCACCCAACAAAATACGGTGAAGAATTAGTTAAGAAAATGGAAGAGCACAATGCTACCGCTTACATGGTAAACACAGGTTGGAATGGCACCGGAAAACGTATTTCTATTAAAGATACCCGTGCAATTATCAACAGAATTTTAGACGGTTCTATTGAAAAAGCTGAAACTACCATTGTTCCAATCTTTAACTTGGCGGTACCAACTGCTTTAGAAGGTGTTGATACCACTATTTTAGATCCGCGTAATACGTATGCCGATTCTAAAGAATGGGAAACAAAAGCAACCGATTTGGCTAAATTGTTCATTGCAAACTTTGTACAATATACCGATAACGAAGAAGGAAAATCATTAGTTGCTGCAGGTCCGCAATTATAATTTTCTTTAAAACATACTAGAAAAGCTCAACAAATGTTGGGCTTTTTTAATTTAATACACTTTTCATACTTTCTTAATGTAGGTTAACAGCCAGTAAAATACATTGTAGTAATTTTGACTTGTTAAACAATTAAAATTATATTCAAATGAAAAAAATAGCCTTATTATTTGTAGCCACTTTGTTTTCTGTTGCTACATTCGCCCAAACAAAGTATAACGTAGACACGTATCATTCCTTCTTAAACTTTTCTGTAGGACATATGGGAATTTCATTCGTTGACGGACGTATGGATAAATACCAAGGTTCGTTAGAAATGAAGAATGAAGATATTACTACTGCGAAATTTAATTTTACTATTGATGCTAATTCAATAAACACAGGGATTGATGCACGTGACAACCATTTACGTTCTGCCGATTTCTTTGAAGCAGAAAAGTATAAAGACATTAAATTTGTTTCTACATCAATTAAAAAAGACGGTAAAAACTACAAGTTAAACGGTAACTTAACCATTAAAGATGTTACCAAACCAGTAACTTTTGATTTGGTTTACGGCGGTTTATTAAAAGACGACGGTCAAGGTAACCAAAAAGTAGGTTTTCAGGCTACTACAACTATCGACAGAACAGCTTTTAACATAAACTACGACCCAACAGGTATGGGCGTTGCTAAAGACGTAAAATTCATTGTTAATTTAGAATTTACAAAAGCAAAATAATTTTTTCATAATAAGTAAGTAAACAACAAACAACCGAAAAACGCATCAAGAAATTGATGCGTTTTTTATTTTTCGACACTATCCTATAAAGTGTGTAAGTTAAAAAGTTAGGCTTAGATTTTATAATCTGAGCCTTTTTTCAAAAATAAGCATAAATTGGTTAAGAACAATACCCCAATTATGGATTGGCATGGTCCATTTTTTAGTTGATTCTTTTAATGCAAGATAAACCGATTTTAAGACGGCATCATCTGTAGGAAAAGACAGTTTGTTTTTTGTGTATTTTCTAATTTTTCCGTTCAGATTTTCGATGAGATTAGTCGTATAAATGATTTTACGGATTTCGATTGGGAAGTCAAAAAACACAGTTAATTCGTCCCAGTTGTTTCTCCAGGATTGGATTGCGTATAAATATTTGCTTTCCCATTTGGCTGCAAAATCCTCCAAAGCGGCTTTTGCAGCCTCTTTGTTGAGTGCAGTATAAATATGTTTCATGTCGGCAGAAAACTCTTTTCTGTCCTTCCAAACCACGTATTTACAAGCATTTCTGATCTGGTGGACTACGCAGATTTGGGTTTGTGATTCAGGGAAAACAGAGCGAATTGTTTGGGTAAATCCGTTCAAATTATCAGTAGCAGTAATCAAAATATCTTCTACGCCACGAGCTTTTAAATCCGTGAGAACGCTCATCCAAAAGCTGGAACTTTCGTTCTTTCCAAGCCACATTCCGAGAACTTCTTTTTTACCTTCACGGTTGAGTCCAACAGCTAAATAAATGGTTTTGTTGATGACCTTTGAGTTCTCGCGAACTTTGAACACAATTCCATCCATCCAAACAATCAGATAAACATCGTCTAATGGTCGATTCTGCCAAGCTACAACTTCACTGGCTACTGCATTGGTTATTCGTGATATTGTTGAAGTAGAAACATCAAAATCATACATTTCTTTAATCTGTTCTTCAATGTCAGAAACACTCATTCCTTTGGCATAAAACGAGATGATGATGTTTTCTAAACCATCGATGATGTTGTGCCTTTTGGGAACTAATGCAGGTTCAAAACTACCTTCACGATCTCTTGGAACTTTAATCTCCGATTCACCGAAAGAGGACTTTATTTTCTTGGTTCCGTGGCCATTGCGGTAATTACCGTTGGTGGTTTTTTGATGCTTTTCGTTATCTAAATGTGCATCTAGTTCGGCTTCGAGCATATGCTCAACAGCTTTTTTATGCAGTTCTTTAAAGAAAGATGTCAAATCTTCTCCACTCTTAAAGGACTTATAAAAATCCTTATTGTTCAATAATTCTTCTTTGTCAATCATAACTATGTAATGTTAAAAATAGTAAAAAGTTATTTCCGAAAAATTATTTGAGCTTTGATAGCTCATAATTTTTCAGAATAACTTTTCAACTTACACAGTTAGTGGGATACTACCTATTTTTCTTTAGTCAATCTATCTAATTCTTTTAATGTAGTCGGAATTCTATAATTTCCTTCCATTTCTTCTATTCTTTTTGATGCTTCAATTAGATCAATTCCAATTGAAGTTATAAACAAAGGGTTTTGACTTTCTCCTCTAAATATCTTATTTCTGTTCGTTTCTATTGTCGCAAAATCTCTTTTAGCCACACCTATTACAGAAATTTCTTTATTTAATGCTTCATAAAGATAAGCTCCTAAACCAAACCTACCCTCGTCATCTAAATAAACAAATCCATCAATAATAATAACATCAACATTTTTTAAGTCTATTTTTGAAATTAGACTTAGGATACACGGAAGTTCTCTTTTATAAAATTCACCCGGCACGTATTCTGCTATTTCTGAAATAACTTCCGAATAAGTTTTATATTCTTCATTCTTCCAATCTTCAAAACTTAAACAAACTGTTTTCGCTTTATTGTCATAATAATAAGTATCAAAAGCTAATATCATTATTTAAAGTTTTCTATAATTAGTTTATGCAACCTTTCGTACTCTTCAAATAAATAACCATCATATTCATAGGTTTGTCCATTAAATTCTATTTCTGAACTTTCACCATGTGTATACCATGTATCATAGCCAAAATTCTTTCCTCGCACAATCAAACCGCTTTCTCCTCCACAATCACCCGATAATACTAAAATAACTTTCATTATTTCAGGATTAGAATCAAGATTTTGATACGCCTCTTGAATTAAAGGAAAATTAAAACTGTTTTTTATATAATCATAATCATTAACTAGATAAAAAATTAATTCAATAAGAAGCTTGTCAGTATGTAAACCTTCTTTCATCTTTTTACCTTTATAAATAGGATCATATAATTCTAAATCATTGAATAATATATTATACTGGTCTTGTACAGGATATTTATTTATAAGTTTTAAAATTTCAAAAGCAAACTTTTCTGTTATTAAAATTCTTAATTCAGGAAGAATGCCCTTTTCCAAATGTTCAACGTGTGATTTAAAAAGACGGATAAAATTTGAATTATTATTTTTTCCATCAGAATATATTTTTAAAACATTTAAAGGAATCTCAATTCCTGTTTGATTAGTGAAATAATTGAATAGTTCCTGTACGTTTATTTCCATTCTCTGATTATAATGATAGCTAATTCTCGAATATACAAAAAATAACAAAAAAAAACCTATCCGAATTATTGGATAGGTTTACTAATATCTAAAAACTATAAACTAAAAGCTTACAGCTAATTAATCATTCAATTTTAAAACAGCCATAAATGCTTCTTGAGGAATTTCTACATTACCTACCTGACGCATACGTTTTTTACCTTTTTTCTGTTTTTCTAATAACTTACGTTTACGAGAAATATCTCCACCGTAACATTTTGCAGTAACGTCTTTACGTAATGCTTTAATGGTTTCACGGGCAATTACCTTTGCACCAATTGCTGCCTGAATAGGAATATCGAACTGTTGTCTTGGGATTAATTCTTTTAACTTCTCGCACATTTTTTTACCAATGTGGTACGCGCTGCTTTCATGAATTAAAGCCGAAAGTGCATCAACTGGTTGGGCGTTCAATAAAACATCTAAACGAACCAATTTTGATGCTCTTAAACCAATTGGATGGTAATCAAAAGACGCATATCCTTTTGAAACTGTTTTTAATCGATCGTAAAAATCGAATACAATTTCTGCCAAAGGCATATCAAAATTTAATTCAACACGACTTTCTGTTAAATAGGTTTGATTGGTTATAACACCACGTTTTTCAATACACAAACTCATTACGTTTCCAACAAAATCAGATTTTGTAATAATGGTTGCCTTAATATATGGTTCTTCAACGCGATCTAATTTCGATGGTTCAGGTAAATCAGAAGGGTTGTTTACAACCAAAGCCGTATCGGGTTCTTTTTTGGTGTAAGCCAAGTACGAAACGTTGGGAACGGTAGTAATTACGGTCATATTAAACTCACGTTCTAAACGTTCCTGGATAATTTCCATGTGCAGCATTCCCAAGAATCCACAGCGGAAACCAAAACCTAAAGCCGCCGAACTTTCTGCCTGAAAAACCAACGAAGCATCGTTCAACTGTAATTTTTCCATCGATGCACGCAAATCTTCGTAATCTTCGGTATCAACAGGATAAATTCCGGCAAAAACCATTGGTTTTACATCTTCAAAACCAGTAATCATATTTTTGGTAGGATTTACCGCATCGGTAATGGTATCCCCTACTTTAACTTCTTTTGCTTCTTTAATACCTGAGATTAAATAACCAACATCGCCCGATGAAATCACGTTTTTAGGCACCTGATTTAGCTTCAACGTACCCACCTCATCTGCATAATATTCATTGCCAGTAGCCATGAACTTAATTTTCTGATTCTTTTTAATTTCACCGTTCAAAACGCGGAAAATAACTTCAATTCCACGGAAAGGATTGTAATGCGAATCAAAAATTAAAGCCTGTAAAGGTTCTTCTGGATTTCCTTTTGGAGCAGGAATTTTTTCAATAATGGCAGCCAAAATATTTTCGACACCAAAACCGGTTTTACCCGATGCATGAATAATATCTTCTAACTTGCAACCTAATAAATCAATAATATCGTCACTTACTTCTTCAGGATTTGCAGATGGTAAATCAACTTTATTCAACACCGGAATAATCTCTAAATCATTCTCTAATGCCAAATAAAGGTTCGAAATTGTTTGTGCCTGAATACTTTGAGCGGCATCAACAATTAACAAAGCACCCTCGCAGGCAGCAATAGATCGAGAAACTTCGTACGAAAAATCTACGTGACCAGGAGTATCAATCAAATTTAAAATATACTCTTCGCCTTTGTATTTATATTCCATTTGAATGGCGTGACTTTTAATTGTGATACCACGTTCTCTTTCAAGATCCATATTATCAAGCAATTGCGCTTTTTCTTCGCGAGCTGTTACGGTTTGTGTGGCACCCAACAATCGGTCTGCCAAGGTACTTTTACCGTGGTCAATATGGGCTATAATACAGAAATTCCTAATATTTTTCATTGATGTAAATTGTAAAAAATAAATTGCTCTTTGGGCGTGCCGTTCGTCGTTCCTCCTTCGTCGGGCTATATGCTACAAGTCCTCATTCTTGCGGGCTTTTCGCTGCTATCCCTCACGCAGTTACCAAAGGCTATAAAGTGCAAATATAGTTTATTTTTTCGGTAGATTTTTAAAAATAAAAACGCTCCGATTTTTCGGAGCGTTTTTGTTATGATTTTACCACAATTGGGTTTTGCAGTAATTTATTTATAGGACATTTTTGCGCAATTATATGCAGTCTTTTAATTTGCTCTTCGGTTAAATCGCCTGTAAAAGAAACGTTTTTTGTAAAAATGGTAGTTCCTGGAGTTGTTTCGGTATCAATTTCTACATCTACAA
>JBEBXO010000080.1:0-10788 GCA_040391585.1 Paenimyroides ummariense
TACAATACTTCCATATGGTTGATGAAAATTAACAGACTGAACAAGAGTGGTATTACTTGTTGTTGCCATGTATAACACGTTACCTTTACCAGCCTCGGCAACAACTATGGCACCTCCGTTGAGATTATTAGTGCCTTTTGATACATACCACCCGCCTTGCCCAGGGGTGGTATTGGTATAATCGGTATTTAAATGCCCTGCTGGGTAACTATCAAAATCTTCACTAAATAACACTTGCCCTTTCATTATTGGGGTTACAAAGCATAAAAACAAGTATATGGTGAATTTTGTTCTATTTTTCATAAGAATTAATTTATAAATCATTTATTTTAAGAATTGAAACTGGATCACTAGTTCCGCCTAAATAAGTTTGTAATTCTACTTTATAAGAATAAGTTACTCCACCAATTGTAGCGGTAAATGTTTCCTCCCAAGGAAACACATCTTTCTCCAACACCAACTCAAAAGAAGAAAAGCCTGTATCTAATGAAAATTCATTTCTGTACATATCAGCATTACTACCATTTGGCAAAGTTACATTAATCCCTGTATTTGTCCAATATGTACCATTAGCGGTATTACAACGTGGCATGATATAGCCTTCTGCAACAACATTTAAAGTAGCAGGATCAATAGCTTCCCAATAATAGAAAAACACTTTACCGTATTGCGATAGTAAATCTTCTTCTTGAGGTGTAGCAACTTGATAAGGTAGTGGTGGCGATGTAATATCAAAAAAAACACCATTAGGGTTTAAAACACTTATACCAACGTTTGCCCCTATTACATGACAATGATCATTAGATACTATTTCTATACTTACAGAACCCGGCGTTATACCTGTACCTGTTAACGTAAAAGGACGTGCCGGCATAAAATTACCAATTTCGTTACCTGTTGGGTCAAATATATTTGGGTAAGTACCTGCAGGATTAGAATTAAAAGGTCCTGGAGTAAATCCAAAATTATATACATCATCAAATTGATTATCAGTAACATCATCATCACAATACGCTAAACCAACGTAAGGCGTTATCCTGAAGTTAAGTATAGCAGGGTTACCTAAATCACCTGTCAAATTTTCATAACGATAAAACATTTCTTTACCTCGAGTGTAAATATTCCAAAAAGATTGGTAATCATCCCCAGTATCCGAAAAAGTTGTCATGTCACCACTGTTTCCATTACTTGTTTCTAAACCATTGTCACGTTTATCTACATCGTCAAACACACTGTCAGTTGTACATGCTGTAAGGGTCAAGCCGATTACCCCCCCCACAAAATTTTAGTAAAATTTTTCATAATTTACTGTTTAATTAATTGTTATTACTGTAAATATAACAAAAAGGTTAATAGTTTGTTAAATGAAATTAAAAAATATTTCATGCTTACAATAACAAAAGCGTCCTGCATAAAAAACAACAATTACCTTACATTTAAAAAATGTTTTTTTAGTACATTAGTATATACAAATTTTATACATTTGGCAACTTTTTGCCGGTTTGCTAATTAAAACTGTTCTACAAGTTTTTTTTTAATAAAAACCGACAAAAAACAACCATTGTTTTAACAAATTGCTATTTTAAGTGGAAGCAAAACACAGCGTTAATAAAGTTACCGCAAGTACCTTGTTAATTACGTTAGGTATTATTTACGGTGATATTGGCACCTCGCCGTTATATGTAATGAAAGCCATTTTTGGCAATGCACCTATTCATTCAAACTTGGTACTTGGCGCCGTTTCATGCGTTCTATGGACTTTAACCATACAAACCAGCATTAAGTATGTTTGGCTTACTTTACAGGCCGATAACAAAGGCGAAGGTGGTATTTTTTCGCTTTATACGCTTGTAAAAAAGCTCAAGAAAAAGTGGCTCATTGTTCCCGCATTAATTGGTGGAAGTGCCATGCTTGCCGACGGTTTTATTACACCGCCCATTTCTATTTCGTCTGCATTAGAAGGGGTTAAAATTTATTATCCCGATTTACAAACCATTCCTTTTGTAATAGGTATTATCTTGCTTTTGTTCTTTTTTCAAAGTTACGGTACCAAAACCATAGGCAAATTTTTTGGTCCTATTATGTTAGTTTGGTTTTTAATGCTCGGTGGTGTGGGGCTTTTACAAATTACCCAAGTTCCTGAAATTCTTAAAGCGGTTAACCCTTATTACGCTTACTTGCTTTTAACCGAGCACCCCGAAGGTTTTTACGTTTTAGGATTTGTATTTTTATGTACTACGGGAGCCGAAGCATTATACAGCGATTTGGGGCACTGTGGAATTAAAAATATCCGCATAAGCTGGATGTTTGTAAAAATCACTTTAATTTTAAACTATTTTGGGCAAGGTGCTTTTCTGTTATCGCACCAAAGCCTGCATTTAAAAACCTTATTAAACGGCGCCGAGTTTATACAAAATCCTTTTTACCTGATGATGCCCGAATGGTTTATACCAATAGGTATCGTTATTGCCACATTGGCTGCCGTTATTGCTGCACAAGCCTTGATAACCGGATCGTTCACCATGATTAACGAAGCTATGCGCCTGAACTTGTGGCCGCGCGTATTGGTAAAATATCCTTCTATAATTAAAGGGCAGTTGTACATACCGTCTACCAACTGGATTTTATGTATTGGCTGTATATTGGTTGTGCTGTACTTTAAAGAATCAAGCAATATGGAAGCCGCTTACGGTTTGGCAATTATTATGTGTATGATTGCAACCAGCATACTGCTTACCTACTACATGATTTTAAAGCGATTCAACAAACTGATTATTCTGTCGTTTGTTTTGGTGTACAGCGTTATTGAAGTATCGTTTTTTATTGCAAACATTGATAAGTTTCATCACGGCGGATACGTTTCTTTACTTGTAGCCGGCGCCATTGCCAGCGTAATGACCATTTGGTTTTTAGGAAAAAAAATCCGTAAGAATTATACCGAATTTGTAAAACTAAACGATTACACCACCGTTATTGAAGATTTAAGCAATGACGAAACCATACCGCAGTACGCTAACAACTTAATTTATCTGACCAACGCGCACAACAAAAACGAAATTGAATCAAAAGTTATTTATTCGATTCTTTACAAACGACCAAAACGCGCCGATGTGTACTGGATGCTGCATGTAAACGTAATTGACGAACCTTACGGAATGGAATATCAGATCAAGAAATTTTCCGAGAAAATTATCCGTGTCGATTTTTATTTAGGTTTCCGTATTGCACCAAAAATAAGTCCGCTGTTTAAAAAGGTATTGGAAGATTTAAGTATGTGTGGCGAATTTAACCGATTAAGCACCTATCATTCGTTAAGAAAAAATCAGATTACTGCCGATCATAAATACATTATCATAGAAAAAGTAGTGTCGTTTGATAATGATCTGCCTTGGTACGAAAAATTTATTTTAGACTGTTATGCTTTTATCCGCAGACGCAGTTTATCAGAAGAAAAAGCTTTTGGATTGGATAACAGTTCGGTTAAAATAGAATATTATCCGCTGCTTTTAAACAAGAACCCTTTGGATATCCCGTTAAAACGCAGAGCCGATAAGAAGGAATAAAACAACCAACAAAAGGTGCTTAATTAAATACGGTTAAGCACTTTTATATTTTAAATGATTAAAGTTTTTTTAATATGGTATAATAAAAAGCACTAAATTAGAGTATCAACTTAATGGTATAAAAATGAAACTATCTTTATTGTTTATTATTGGTTTATTTTCGCTTGCACTAACAGCACAAAGCAATGGCAACCAAACAAGCTTTTTAAAAGATATTCCTTATAAAATTATAGAAAAAGATACTGTTAAATTAGATATTCATCTTCCTAAACAAAACATTTACGAGAAAAGTCCGGTTGTGGTTTTTATTCACGGCGGCGCATGGGCACAAGGCGATAAAGAAATTAAATATCATTATACCGAAGGAATTAAAGATACCTTGCAGGAAAACGGCTATACCGTTGTAGCAATAAATTATCGTTTGGTTAGCAAAACCGTTGATATTGAAGAGCAATTAAACGATTGTAAAGATGCTATTCGTTGGATTGCTGAACATTCACTGAAGTATAATTTTGATACTGAAAATATCGGTCTTTGGGGAGAATCAGCCGGTGCGCATTTGTCTTTAATGGTGGTTTGTACCGAAAATCAATCAAAAGAATTTCCTACAATACGTTTTATTATCGATAATTTTGGGCCAACCGATCTAAACAAAGTTTTAAAAACCAATGCCAGCTGGTTTACCAAGAAAACTTATAAATTGCTTTTGCCTAAATTATATGATATCAGAGAAAAATTAATCGTCGCAATAACATCGTTTGATATTAATACGCATAAAGAAGAAGCAATTGCCGTAGCAAGAGCCTATTCTCCCATAATATATATACATACGGCACCAAAAATACCTGTCTTAATTTTACATGGCACCAAAGATTTTATTGTTCCTTTTAAACAATCTAAAAAACTGCATAGAAAACTCAACAAACTTTCAGTAACAAACAAGTTAATCAAAGTTAAAAAAGGAAATCATGGTTTTACTAAAACCGACAAAAAAGAAATACAGCAATTAATTAAAGAAACGTTTGTTTTTGTACAACAGCATTATCATAAAAAATAAGGTTTTTTACGCTGTAATTATTTCTTTGTCAGTACCAAACCTTTATCATATTCCAAATTTGAAGCATCTTTAAACACCATTTTTCCGTTGATTTCTTGTACATTGCCGTAACCTTCGACTGCAGAGTTATCGTTCAGTTTAAAAGCAATTTGACGTTCAGACAAAACACCTTCCGAAGAAAATGTGTAATCTGCCAATAAAACTCCATCTTTAATTTCACCAACGAATGTACCCGAATTACGGTCTTTCTCATTTAAGGCGTACATTAAATTTCCGTTTGCCCTAGTACCATCAACTGTTAACTGCAACGTTATTGTATCTCCATTTTGTTGGTAACTGTACAATCCCGAAAAATCGGTTTGGTTTGTATTGCTAACTGTAATTGTATCTTTATTTTCTGTCTTTTGGTTACATGCACTTAACAGCACAATCGCACCAAAACAATATAGGATCTTTTTCATCGGATTTCTTTTTAAATTAAACTACTTTTTCAGTTTTTCGCTGAATGCTTTTCTAAATTTATCCACTTTTGGTTTAACTACCAAACGACAGTAAGCCTGATTGGGATTGTTTTCGTAATAATTCTGATGGTAATCTTCTGCCTCGTAAAACTTTTTAAACGGAGCCACCTGCGTAACAACCGGTTTATCATAAGCTTTTTCTTTATTTATCTGATCGATATAAAACTCCGTGAGTTGTTTTTGTTCGGGATTATGATAAAAAACCGCAGATCTATACTGTGTTCCCACATCATTCCCTTGTCTATTTAATTGCGTAGGATCGTGCGTTATAAAAAAAGCTTCCAACAATTCCTTGTACGAAATTACGGCTGGATCAAACACAATATTGCAAGCTTCGGCATGATTGGTGTTTCCGTTAGAAACTTCTTCGTACGTTGGATTTTCGGTTGTTCCGCCAGTATAACCCGATGTTACAGAAATCACGCCGTTTAACTGCTTAAACTGTTCTTCCACACACCAAAAACAACCGGCTGCAAAAGTAGCAGTTTCTGTTTTTCCTGATGAAACGTGCTGTTTTTCGTCAATAGTTTTATTTGTTGAATTTTCTTTAGTGTTCGATTTAGAAGTGTTTTGTCCGCACGATGAAAACGGCAATGCAAAACAACACAAAAAGAAGATATTAACCACATTCAGTATTTTAATACTTATCATACATACAGCTTTTAACGATTGATAGCTATTATAAAGTTCGTAAAATGATGACGGATTTGTTATAAATAAATGCTAAATTATTAATTGCAGGTTTTTAGCTTTTATATATCAAAATAACTAAAGTTCAAATGCTTTTTCCCACAGATGTAGCGATATATTTTAGTACGTATTTTTAATTCTACATAATTTACACAGATTTTGAATGCGTAGCATTCAATCATTTTAAACATTTATAAATTTACTATATAGTAATAATAAGAAATCTGTGTATCTGTGGTTTATTTTATAAACATTACAGGGTAATTGAATATCTTTATATAAAAAATCATGAAAAAATCGTTTTTTAAAATGCTGAACAGTATCAATAAAAAAATACTGCCCAGCTATATAGGTAAAGATCCTGCAAAATTAAGCAAGATGCAGCAAGCCGTTCTGGCTTTTCGTTATTGGGTTTTGGTGCAATCTAAAGAGTAATTACTGTAATTCTGTTACTGTGATATATGTTACACCTTCGGTATCAACCCAAATAGAACCTGAAACGGTAATGGTTTCGCCCTCTTCGTACCTTTTATATTCACTACCCGATTTTTGCAGATTGATTCTGCTTATGGTAGCGTTGTACATTTTTTTGTCGGCAGCCTGTAACACCGCTGTGTAACCGTCTTTACCATTAGTAACCGAAGTTATCTTGCCTGTAACAGTTACGTTTTCCTGATTTTGTTCGGTTGTTTCTACCTTGTGTTTCTTACACACACAACCGGTAGTAACCAATGTTGTAACGGTAAAAAGTGCTAAAACTAAATTTTTCATAGTAATTATTTATTTATTGAATATTCTAAATGCAATAATGGATAGGGCTTTCCCATACCATCGGTTTCAGAGTAACCATTTTGTTGATATCCTTGTTTGAAATAAAAACCGACCGCCTGTGTATTTTGTTCGTTAACATCAACCTTAAAAATCTGCAATGTGTTAATGATATAATCAAGAGCGAATTTACCAAAGCCTTTACCTCTACTTTCGGCATCAACAAACAACATTTCCAGATTATCATCAGAAACAGAAAAGAAAGCCAGAATAACTGCATCATCTTCCATCACAAAAACATTTAATTGCGGTAGAAATTCGGTAGGAATCAAATTTTTAAACAATTCAAAATCTTCTTTCTTCAGAAAATCATGCGTTGCTTTAACCGAACTTTCCCAAATTTCCATAATTCTTGGATAATCCTCTATATAAGCTTTTCTAATACTCATATCATTAAAATCAACCCTCAAAAATATAAAATCTAACGAACCAATTCCCACAATAATTTCGTAAATTCATAAAGATTATTATGTTCGATCTAAATAATTTGCCATGAAAAGAAGAAACGTATTATTAACAGCTGCCGTTATAGTAATTGCAGGTGTTACCGGATTTGTGTATTCCTGCAAATCGGTTAAAGTTCCGGATGGAATTACTGTAGTGAAAGATTTTAAAATTGAACCTTACATGGGTACTTGGTACGAAATTGCCCGATTTGATTTTAAACACGAAAAAGACTTAAGCAATGTTACTGCTACATATTCATTAAACGAAAATGGTACGGTGAAGGTTGTAAACAGAGGTTTTAATTATGTGAAAGACCAATGGGAACAAGCCAACGGAAAAGCAACTTTTGTTGACAAAACAAACGAAGGTGCATTGAAAGTATCCTTTTTTGGCCCTTTTTATTCTGTTTATAATATTGTAAATATGGAACCAGATTATGAAAATGTATTAATTTTTGGCGAAACAAAAGATTTCATCTGGATTCTTTCAAGAAACAAGACTATTCCTAATAGCGTTAAAGAAAAATTTTTAAAAGAAGCCGAAAATGCGGGTTACGATTTATCGCGATTGGTGTGGACAAAGCATGATAAATAAAACATCTACACTACGTTTACCACATAGGTACAATAGAATAAAATATGATTAAGGTGTACATAGTTTCTGCCAATGGCAAAACATATAGTTATGTGTACATTCGTTTAAAACGAACTATGTAACCTTTTTTACACGATGAAAAATTTAATCTATGTGGTTTAATTTTTTATTCTATTGGTGCTGTGATGATTTGTTTTGAAGTTATCTCTGTTTCTCAACCAAATACTTCCAATATCTTTTAGGAACATGCTGTACATGCAGTTTCATGTTTTTACGAGCTTCTATGTTGGTACTTTTAAAATACTGTTTCCACAAACGCTTAAAAAGTTCGTCGCGTTCGTCTAAAGCAATTGTTAAGCTGTTGCTTTGCAAATTCTTCTGTTCGGTGGTATCAATCTTAATTTCCGATACAGCAACGGTGTCATAATAAAAGCCGTATTTGCGTTTAATATCGTAAATAATCCAGGGCATATCGGCATATCGGTTTCTAAAAAACGATAAGATCAAAGGCAGCACATTAAAATCGGGCTCAATGATTGCATAATATAATCCGTCGTTACTTTTGCTGAAACGGATAAACGCCTTCATGCGGTGGCGTTCCCTGCTCACTTTTTTTAAGGTTTGATGGAAGTAAAGCACCTGCGTATCGCCAAAATTTGCCAATACATCGGAATTTCCTTTGAACAATTCAACCATAATGTAATATGCAGCCTGCCACGCCAACGGATCTTCGGACAAAAAAGCTCTGTAAATATCATCAGTGATTGATTTTCCGAATTTGCTTTTTAATCCTTTTTGGATGCGCTGTGCCTTATCAACATCTGTAAAAATAGTTCTTTCAGGCAGGAATATATCTGGTTGATACAAACCTTCGGCAACCGGTACGGCATGCCATTCCTTCATTTCGAAACACTCGAAAACACAACACAAAAATCCCTGATAACTGCCATCGAACACATAATTCATCTAAAACAATTTTAACTGGTTTTCGGCAATTTCTTGCTTGTATTTGCTGTTTCCCGTTTGCAAAATAATGTTTTTTAACTGTGGCGCGTATTTAAAACCCAAAGGCGCAACGGTATCGGCACAAGTAATAAAATGTTTGGCGCGGTTGTAAGCAATTCCCATTTTTTTAAGCTGATATTCGCGTAACCTTCCATATTTTCGGGCTGAAACAATTTTCATGGCAGATCCTCTGCCAATTCCCGGAACACGAATAATGGTCTGATAATCGGCTTTGTTGATATCAACCGGAAATAAATGTAAATTTCGCAATGCCCAACTTAGTTTAGGATCGATGTCCAAATCTAACTGTGTAAAGGCAGGATTCAGAATTTCGTTCAAAGAAAAATTATAAAATCGCAAAAGCCAATCCGTCTGATATAATCTGTTTTCACGGATTAATGGCGGTCGAGAACCAATTTGCGGCAACGCAGTATTATCGTTATTAATCGGAATGTATCCGCTGTAATAAACCCGTTTAAGCTGGTATTTCTTATAAAATTCATCGGCAACACTCATAATTTCCCAATCGTTTTCGGGAGTTGCACCAATAACCATCTGCGTACTTTGACCCGCAGGAACAAATGTGGGAGTATGTTTGATTAATTTTTTTTCGTTTTGAAACGCTTGTATTTTAGTATTTACAAACTGTAAGGGTTTACGAACCGAATCATGATCTTTTTCGGGAGCCACAAGCTTCAAACCGGCTTCGGTAGGCATTTCCAAATTAATACTCATACGGTCAACATACAAACCAGCTTCCTGAATCAGTTCTTCGCTGGCACCGGGAATTGTTTTTAAGTGGATGTAACCGTTGTAGCGTTCTTCCAATCGGAGTTTTTTAACGATACGCAACAGACGTTCCATGGTAAAATCGGCATTTTTAAAAATACCCGAACTTAAAAACAAGCCTTCAATGTAATTTCTACGGTAAAAGTTCATGGTTAAATCTACCACTTCTTCCACCGTAAAGGCAGCGCGTTTAACATCGTTACTTTTGCGGCTTACACAAAAAGCACAATCGTAAATGCAATGGTTTGTCAGCAGAATTTTAAGCAGCGACACACACCTGCCGTCTTCGGTATAGGTATGGCAAATTCCGGAAGAAGACGCATCGCCAATTCCACCGGTATTTTTTCGCTTGCTTCCGCTAGAACTGCAACTTACATCGTACTTTGCGGCATCGGCAAGAATCATTAATTTCTCTTCAATTCGTTCCAAAACATTCATTCTTATGATCTTATCAAAGGTACTTATTTACTATTTTTTAAAAATGTCGTTGCAATGTTAAAAACGACATGGAACTGTTAAGTTTTTGATAAGATGTATTTTAATGACTAAAAACCTGTTTTTTTACTGCCGAATTATTGCTAACTTGTAGTTTCATTTTAAAAAATTAAAGCTATGAATGATTTAAAAGGAAAAAAAGTTGCCATTTTAACCGAAGACGGTTTTGAAGAAATTGAATTGACAAGTCCACGCGATGCTTTGAAAGAAGCGGGTGCCGAAGTGCTGATTGTATCGCCCAAAAGTGGTAAGGTAAAAGCAAAATCGGGCGATGACTGGACGAAGGATTACGATGTGGACCTTCAATTGAATAATGCAAAACCAACAGAATTTGACGCCTTGGTAATACCGGGTGGAGTTATTAATCCGGACAAACTGCGTACAAATAAAGATGCTATTAAGTTTGTTCAGGCTTTCTTTCACGAAAACAAACCCGTTGCCGCTATTTGCCACGGACCACAAGTGTTGATTAATGCAGAAACGGTTCGAAACAAAAAAATGACATCGGTTGAAGCTGTTGAAGCCGATTTGAAAAATGCCGGTGCACAATGGGAAGACAAAGAAGTTGTCGTGGACGGAAACCTGATTACCAGTCGTACACCAAAAGATCTGCCTGCGTTTAACAAAACTACTATTGAAGTAATTGCCAAAAATAAACCAAACAGGTAGCTACCAATAGTTTTTACTGAATTAAAACTATATTGGCATTGTACTCTACTCTTGAAAAGGGTTTGGGTTACTTTATTTAACCCCTATAAACCTAGCGTAATTTATGTAATTTAGAAGTATAATGTTTTAA
>JBEBXO010000081.1:0-10637 GCA_040391585.1 Paenimyroides ummariense
AAAAACATATTGGTTTACAAAGAATTAAAATAAGTACATAACTTTACACCTCAATCAATTTATTTTACTTGCATTCGATTTGATCCAAAAATGTAAGACAAACCTTACATTATTTCATTTCGTTTTGTTGAATTTTATCAGAGCATACAATTCTAAAAAAAACTATCTTTTCATACTATATTGATTTTTAACCTGTTGTTAATAAGTAGTATATTTTTACTAGATTTCGTGAATAATTTTATAACTTCGACCAATCTATTTTCCTTTCTTTAAACTATATGAAGAAGTATTCAAAAATTTTACTCCTACTTTTATTACCAAGCTTTGCCTGGGCGCAAGAAACCTTAACTGCCGATGAGTTGTTTTTACAGGCACGTAATATGGCTTTTGAACAGAAAGACTATACACAGGCTATTAAAATTACCGAACAAGCCTTACAACAGGCACCGGAATATACCGATATTGCCATTTTTTTAGGCAGACTATATACATGGAATGATGAAATTGTAAAAGCACGTGCTTTATTTTCCGGAATGGAAATAAAAAATGAACAGGCAGAAGATTTTTTTTTAGCCTATGCTTCATTGGAATTTTGGAACGATAACGAATTAAAAGCAGTACAACTTATAGACAAAGGGCTTGCTTATCATGTAAACTCTACTGACTTACGACTGTTAAAAGCTAAAATTTTAAACAGTAACGACCAATACAATGAAGCCATTACCACAGCGAAAGAAGTTTTAAATATTAACGAAAACAATACAGAAGCTAAAGAATTGGTAGCTGCTATTAAAGCCAACAACACTAAAAATGCGGTAGGAATTACCTATAATTTTTCTCATTTCGACAAACAGTTCGATCAGGACTGGCATACAGTAACTTTAAGCTACAAACGAAAAACTAAATTTGGATCGGTAATTATAAAAGGAAATTTAGCAAACAAATTTGGAGATTCGGGTGCACAACTTGAAATTGAAGCCTATCCAAAAATATCAAAAACATTTTATCTATATGTTGCTGCCGGTTACTCTGACAACGTTGGTCTTTTTCCAAAATACCGTACAGGAGTTTCTATTTATGCGAACTTACCTAAAAGTTTTGAGGCCGAAGCAGGTTACCGACAATTACATTTTAGCAATGATATATGGATGTACACCTTATCGGTAGGAAAATATTATAAAGATTTCTGGTTTAACCTGCGCACCTATCTTACGCCCGACAGCAATAATATATCGCATTCATATACCGGCACAGTTAGGTATTATACCAAAGGAAAAGACGATTATTTTGCCTTTATGGCCGGAACGGGAATCAGTCCCGAAGAAAACAGGAACAACCTTTTAAACAACGAAACATTTAAACTAAAAACTTTTAAAATTGGTGCCGAATATAATGTATCTGTAAACAAGACCAATTTATTCTCTTTTTCGGCTATGTATTTTAATCAAGAATACCGCCCTAACGTTAAAGGAAACCAATACGATATTACATTAGGATACACCAAAACTTTTTAGTTTTGGTGTTTTATTTTAATAATATCAGTATATAAATTATTTTATGTAATTAGAATACACCGAATCGGGCATTAGTTTAGCGGTTTCAGAAAATTTATTGTTTTTAGCTTTAAATTTTTTAAACGATTTAAGCAGTTGTGTTTTTACAGCATCATTACTGATCTTTTCTTCTTGAAATTGTGTATTCAACAGAAAAACATCATTATGTGCTAAATAATAATTATTAAAAACAAAATCTACAAGCAAGCTTTTCGTCTGCATCATAGGATAACCACTAGTGCGTTTTTCGTTATCTTCTTTTAAACCATCGCCTATCCAAGTTACATAATTTGGTGTTTTTAATTGATAGCTGTTTCGATAAAAAGAAACCAAACTTGGTGCTACATCAAAATGACTGACTGCTTTTTTAAAACGTTTTGGCTGCTTTAACAAAGGCGAATAGATTATTAATGGTACCTGGTAACGATCAATACGGTCTTCAAACTCAATTTCGGGCATGGCATGATCGCCTGTTATAACAAATAAGGTTTCATTAAAATCGGCTCTTTTTTGATAGGTATTGAAAAAAGTTTTCAAGGCATCATCTAAATTTAAAACCGAAATGAGCTGTTTTTTGTTTTGAAGCGCAATTTTTTGCTGGCTTAATGACAACGTACCAGATGCTAATGTTTTATTGAACAGTTTTTCATAATACGCACTATTGTTTATTAAAAACGGGTTGTGTGTAGATAACGTTAAAATCATTTTAAAATAAGGCTCCCCATTTTCTGGAGAATCTTTAATCATTTTAGTAAAAACAGCTTCATCTTCAAATCCCCAGCTTTCACCATTGTTACTCGGCAGTTTTTTATAATTTTTATCGAACGATACTACATCAACAATTTCATCAACCTGATTATCTGTCAGATATTTCTTCATACCGTCAAACGCTGCATCACTTCCGTAATAAAACCCTGTTTCAAACCCATTGGTTTTTAAAATGTTAAACAAATTAAAATTAGCAATCGTTTCTGTTTGTTCTAAAAATCCATGATTTCCAAAAGGTAGCGATCCTGTTAATGTAGGAATTGCCGCAAAGGTACGCCCCGAAGAACTTAAACAATATTCCCAATACAAACTGTGCTGTGCCAAAGAATCTAAATAAGGAGTAAAATTTCCTACATATCCGTTAGGTGAACTATAAGCCTGCCCCAGCCCTTCAACAACAATAAAAACCAAATTGGGAGCTTTAGATGTTTTTGTCAGATAATTACCTAATAAATCAGGAGTTGTTTCTTTCTTTAAAAACGGATAATCTTTATTAAATACGTTTTCATCATTAAGATCCATTGTACCATTTATCAGTGAATTTAATTCTGGGTGCGTATTTAAATAATCACTAAAAACTGATTCTAAGAAATAGTTCCATTTACTTTCGGCCGCATTTGTTTCAAAATCGGAGTTTAAATTTTTTAATTCGAATTTATAATTTGTAATTCCATTGAAAACTAATAAGCAAACGCCAATAATAAACGTACCGAAACCCGCATAAAAACGTTTATACCGCGGTGACTTGAACAGCCAGAAAGGTATAATGGTAACGGTAAGCAAGATTAAGAAAAAAGCAATGTTTTTAAAATTTGTTATTCCACTGGCTTTTAAAATCTGAATCATCTCGGTTTTGTTGTAATATAAAAAATCGGCTCCAAGTACAACATGCGATTCAGAAAAATACAAAAAGAAAATATATTGTAAAACAACAATACTTACAGCAGAAACATACAACAGGTTAAGAGCAATTTTTGGAACAATTACTTTTAACAGTAAATACAAAAAGCCAATAACTACAATAGCTTTAAATACAAAAAATATATTTTTAACGAACAATACGGGTGCAATGTTTTTAAGGCTAAATTCAGGAAACTGATGGTAATACCACCACGATTCTGCTATAACGCCAATAAAAAACAAGGGGAGTAAAACAACAACAACAGAGCCCAATATAGAGAAGCTTTGTTTAAAAAAAGATTTTAAAGGTGCGTTTTTATCAGTTAAGGTATCGTTATTTTGAAAACCTTTACGCGTCATATCGCCCCAGCTGTGTGTACCTTTAAAATAATCTACCACACCTTTAACACCAGATTTTACAACAATGGGGTGAAAATAAAAAGGCTCTATAACCGCCGCCGCAAATAACGTGAGAAAATCTTTTCTTTTAGAATAAACCTGATAACCAATTAGATCAATCAGAATTGCGTAAATGGAATAAAGTATACCTGTAGAAAGTACCAAACTTGTAAGAACAACAAAAAACGGCCAATTTACAATGCCAAGCAATAAAAAAAGTATAAATAAAATAAAACCGAAAAATTCGACCAACGGTCCTAAAAATTCAATAAAAAACCAATAGGGTAAACTAATCATCCCTAATTTACCGTATTGTGGATCGAACATCATTTTACGATGTTTCCATAAAGTTTCCATTGTACCCCGCATCCATCGGTTGCGTTGTTTTACAAGAATTTCTTTTGATTCTGGTACTTCTGTCCAACATAAAGGATCTGGAATATTTACCACTTGATAAGGTTGTTTTTGATCTTCCATGTAACGGCGCATACGCACTACCAATTCCATATCTTCGCCAACGGTATTGCGATCGTAGCCACCGCAGGCTACCACAATTTTACGATCGAAAGCTCCAAAAGCACCAGAAATCAACAGCAAACCCGAGGCACGTGACCAAGCCATTCGCCCTAAAACAAAAGCGCGAATATATTCTATAGCCTGATTTCGTCCTAACCATGTTTTTGGTAAATTAACTTCGGTAACTTTACCATTTTCTACCTTGCAATTGTTTGCCAAACGAATAACGCCGCCACAAGCAATAACTTTTTTATTGGTTTCTTCTAAAAATGGTTTGGCTAATTTTAAAATAGCATCTTGCTCTAAAATACAGTCTACATCAATACAAACAATATAATCGCTGGTGGAAATGTTGATTCCTACATTCAACGCATCGGCTTTGCCGCCGTTTTCCTTATCAACAACGACCAGCTTTTTAAATGCAGGATTTTTACTTTTATAAACACCTCTAACTTTACTTGTTTTAATGGTTCCCTGTATAAAAAACGGAACTATTTCCAAATCGTAAGCATCTATTAGTTTTTGAACAGAATCGTCTTTACTGCCATCGTTTACAATAATAATTTCTAAATGATTGTAATATAAAGAAAGTAACGACCTTACATTTTCCACAATGGTTACACCTTCGTTATAGGCAGGGGCAATTAAACTGAAACTGGGTGTGTTTTTATTAGTTGCTATTAGATTAAAATCGGTAAAATTATTTTTATTCTTGTAACGAAGTACCGCACCTAACGAATAAAAAGCGATCCAACCATAAATAAGAAAAACGGCAACCGAATAAATAACGAAAAACCAAATGATGTAATTGTAAAGTAAGTGCGTAAACGTTAACATTATCTTATTTGTAAAACATGGTTAATAATTAAAGATACCTGATGGTTTGCTGAAAAATGAGCGTTTGTATCTATAAGAAAATCTTTTGCGTTGAGACCGACAAGTAATTGAGCAATTTGAAATTGAAGCGCGGGATTTGTTTGCTGTAAAAATTCGGTTTTAAAAAAAGAAATACAGCGTTTATCGTTCGCCTGAACCAAAGCTTTAATAATAACAAGCTGCATATCAACATTTTCATTAGAATATATTTCAATTAAATCATTTAAAGTATCTTCATTTTCAATGTGCTGCAAAGTTTCAATGGCTTCTTTTTTAACTTTGTTGTTAGAATGATTTAAAAGCTGCTTTACATGGTTATAAAAATGTAACAACTGAAAATTACGTACTACCTTTAAAGCAAAAACCAATACAGAACTGTTTTCAGATTTCCATAAATTATTTAAGATTTCATACTGATCTTCTGTTACTTCTTTAATAGAACTTAACAACCTTATTTGTTGCCAATTAGACATTTTGTAAGAAAAATGTTCTAAAAACCTGATTCCTTCGATACCATTAAGTTTAACAACAGCAAACTGTGCTTCGTTATAAACCATTGGGTCTTGATGCTTTAAAAAAGGTTCGATGTATTTTGCAGAATCGGCTGATTTTACTGCTGTAATTTCCTGAATACCTTGTGCAATAACAAAAGGTTTAGTACTTTTTAATTTAGCAAAAATATCTTTTTGTAACTGATATGTTGAAAATAGGCCAATTATTTCGGTATGTGCATTGCCAGAAAACTTTTTTTCGGCCTGAACCAATCGATCCAAAAATAAATTTCGAAACGATTTTAATTTTAACAAAAACTGAAACTTTATAACATCTTCTTCTTTATTTTCCTGCTGAATAATTGCATTTGTAATGATACGATCTACACTGTTTAAACCAATTGTTCTTTGCAAACTTTTTTCGAATTGTTTGTATCCAATAAAAAGTATTACACTGATTAGTATAAGTACCAAAAACAGAATGATTAGTAAAAAAAGAAATAAGTTATGAACCGTCATGTTTATTAGTTATTTATAGCGAACCTTTTTATACGAAGCAGCAATTCATTAGGACTAAAAGGTTTAACCATAAAATCGGCAGCACCTAAATTAAACGCATTTAACACCACATCTTCTTGCCCCATACTTGAAAGCATAATAACAGGTATGTTTTTATTAAACTGTTTTAATGCTGCTAAAATTTCTGTTCCTGATGCAAACGGCATCATGATATCCGATATAATTAGATCAACTTCTTTATTTTGTAAAATTTCAATGGCTTCTTTACCGTTTCTTGTTACTAAAACTTCAAAACCTTCTTTTGTTAATTTATGTTCAATTGTTTTTAAAATCAGTTCGTCGTCTTCGGCTATTAAGATTAACATATCAATTATTTTAATTTTGTTATTATATTTTGCGCTATTTCTATTTCGGTATTTAACTGTAAAATCATTTCATTTAAAGATTTTTCATCATCTATTAAGCTTAATTCCCAATTTTTTGCTGATTCTGACAATTTAAACAACCCTGACATGCTGGCTGTTCCCTTTAATTTATGTAAGTAGTTTTTGGCTGTTTCAATATTAAAATCGTTTTTCAACTCATTCAAAGTATTTTTAGCATTGTTTAGTTCGGTAATCAGTAAATTCAAGAAATAAATTTTAAATTCTTCGTCGTTCCCAATTTGTTCATCTAATATAGATTTATCTAAATAATTAGACAATTCTATTAAATCATTTTGCGAAGTATTATCCGTTTCAAAATAGTTGCTTAACATTAAAAAAAGATCCTTTTGCTTTAAGGGTTTAGGTAAAAAATCGGTCATACCTGCATTTAAACACTTTTCTTTTTCACCTGCAACATTTCCGGCGGTAACACCAATAATTGGTATTTTATTATAATTTGCCTTTAAACGAATTTTTCTGGTTGCTTCGATACCATCTAAAATAGGCATTTGTACATCCATTAAAATTAAATCAAAATTATTTTCATCGCAGGCGTTTAAGGCTTTTAAGCCATTATCAACTTCTATTAATGTAGCGTTTGGTGCAATGCCCGACATCATTTTTAAATTTAGTGCCATGTTCACAGGATTGTCATCTGCGAGCAATACTTTTATAGGTTGCGTTAAAACAGAATTGTCTGTTGTTTTTGATACAGAATTTGTTGGATCTATTGCCTTTATACTTTTGCTTGCATTTTGTAAAACCGCATACAATTCGTTGGATTTAATTGGTTTAAGCAAACAAAAAGATTTTTCTTCTTGTTTTATGTTTGATATTACTTCTTGTTCTTCAGACGAAGTATGCAAAACAATTAAAGGTGTTTTTTCGCCCTGTTTATTAAACAATTCTTTAATTTTTTCAATGGTTTCTAAACCAGATAATACCGGCATGTGGTAATCCATTAAAATAGCATCGTAACGGTTGCCTTTCATTAAATACTGAATGGCTTCAAAACCGTTTGCTGCTAATTCTGTTTCAATGTTTTTAAACGATAACATTTGTTTTAATATAATACGGTTTTTTTCGTTATCGTCTACAACCAACACATTTTTAAGTTCCAGTGTTTGCTCTTGTTCATCTAAATTGTGTTCATAGGCAACCTCTAAATCAAAATAAAAAACAGATCCCTTTCCTACTTCACTATTCAATGACAAAGAGCTGCCCATATATTTTAAAATATTATTAGATATGGTTAAGCCTAAACCAGTTCCGCCGTATCGTTTACTAACCGAGCTGTCTTCTTGGGTAAAAGCATCGAAAATACGCTGTTGCTTTTCAAGTGGAATACCAATACCGGTATCACTTACTGCAAAACGCAAGGTTATGGTTTTATCGTTAGCATGAAGTTTTTCAATTTTCAGTTCAATTTCACCTTCTTCGGTAAATTTTACAGCATTACCCAAAAGATTAATTAAAACCTGTTTAATACGGGCATCGTCTATCCAAAGGTGGCTAGGAAGATCGGGTTGTATATTTAATAAAAGTTCGATGCCTTTGCGCTGCGCCTGATACAATATAATATTGATAACTTGATAACCTAAATCGTAGGTTTTAAATTTATCTATATAAAGCTCTAACTTACCCGATTCTATTTTAGAAAAATCAAGTATATCATTAATAATATACAATAAACTATTGCCCGATTCGTTGATATAGTTTAAATATTGCTGCTGAACTTCGTTTAAAGGTGTTTTTAATAATAAATCTGAAAATCCAATGACTCCGTTTAAAGGCGTTCTAATTTCATGACTCATATTAGCCAAAAATTCAGATTTTGCCTTACTTGCCGTATCGGCTAAATTTTTGGCTTGTTTTAATTCTTCATTCACCCTAACGGATGCCGTTATATTCTGATTAAAAATAATGATACCTCCAATACTACCGTCTGCTGTATGCCATGGTTTTACTTCCCAATGATAATGCTGTGGTTCGGGATAATTTCCATAATTAAAAATTTCATTTTCATTTTTATAAGAAATACCATTTAAAGCGTCTTCGTAGATTTTTTTTCTTTTTTCTGGAACATTTGGAAATAAATCGTACAAATTACGACCGATTATATCGATGTTTTCCAAATTAAATTCATCAACCCATTGCTTACTTACCGCCAAATGGTTCATATCTGCATCGAACATTCCAATTGTAACAGGTACATCGTTAATAAACGCCTGTAACATAGCCTGATTATTTTCTAACGCTAGAAACGTTTTCTTTGCTTCATCAATATCTTGAATGATACCAAAAAGTCGCACACATTTTTTGTCTTTAAATTCGGGAATTCCTTTCACACGAACCCAAAACAAACTACCATCTGCACGTTTCATTTGAAATTCGCCATCGTAAGGAATACCGTTATCAATAGCGTTTTTAATTAAGATATTAATCCTTTCTCCACAACTTTCATTGTAAAAAGAAAGAGCTTCTTCTAGTTTGGGGATAAAGTCTGGCGCAACGCCATGGATTTTCTTGGTTTGATCAGACCATGTGATCTTTTTATTTTCAATATCGAACTCCCACCCGCCTACTTGTGCAACATCGTTTGTTTGCAGCAAAATTTGCTGTACGTGTTTAAATTCATTTTCAAGCATGATACGGCTTGTAATATTTAATGCCGTACTTACCACATAAGGTTCACCGTGCTCATTGATTTCTAACATATTGTGGTACATCCAATACATTTCTGAGCCATCTTTTGCATTTAAAATCATTACCCCTTTATCTTCTTTTTCAGTAGTAATTCGTTCTAAATATTCTTTTAAGAACGCATGACGATCAGGTGAAATTAATTGAAAAAGATTCAATTTTTTTGTTTCTTCTTTAGTGTATTGCAGTGTTTCTCTACCCTTTTCGTTTACAGAAATTATATTACCATCTAAATCGTGCAAACTCATAAGACCAATTGAATTATCAAAGAAATTGCGAAATTTACGTTCAGAACTTGCTAGTTTTTTCTTTTCTATATTCTCTTGGGTTACATTTCTACCAAAACAAAAAATTTCAGTCTGTGTGGTATTGTACTTAACATTCCATTCAATTTCAACCAGTTTGTTATCTTTAACTGTTGAAGTTGTTGTAAAATGTAGATCATCTGTTATATTTAAACTATGCTCCAAATATTTTTTTACAGTATCCTTATCAACAAAAAAATCGGCAAAATATTTATTATACATTTTACTTTTTTTCATTTGAAAAAGAGTTTCTAAAGCCGGATTTGTTTCTTTTAGTTTGAAATTGGCATCTAAAACACAAATAATATTGTTTGTAATATCAAAAGTTTCAAAAAAATATTCGGCATACAGATTTTTCTTTTTAGCCACTAAAATTTTAGAAATATTTTCGCCTAATTTTTTTAAAGAATTAATCTGCTTATCACTTAATTTTTTAGGTTCAAAATCAAAAACACAAATGGTTCCTAAGGCAAAACCATCTTCATCTATCAAAGGAACACCTGCATAAAAGCGCACATTTGCAGCAATCATCATTTCATTAAAGCGGGAACGATCGTCTAATAAAGTATCTTCAATTACCAAAACTTCTGTTGCCATAAGCGTATGCTGGCAAATAGTACTTTTGCGTGGTACGGTATCTAATTCCATTCCAACACAACTTTGAATAGTTTGTGTGTCGGCTTCCATCATAGCAACCAGCGAAGCGGCACAATCGGTAATTAAACAAGCTGCTTCGGCAAAAACATCTAAATCAGGTTCCTTTCCCAAGTTGTGCAAACCATAATATGCTAATTTATTAAGACGTTCCTGTTCGTTTTCTGGTTGAGGATAACTGATCATTTTTTATCGTATAAGTACGACAAAATTACCAACTTTATTCATATTTTTTACAAAAAAAAATGCTTAATCATAAATAACCTACTACCTAAAAAAACATTCAAAAATTTTATAGAAAAAGCCTTCAACTATCGGCTATAATTTAACTTTTTGAAAATAAACATTTCCTGATATTTTTTAAAAGCGCTATAAATTAAAAAACTGATTAAGTGAAAAGTTGAGGATTATCCAAAAAGATTAGATAATCTAAATAAAAAAAGACAAGTCCTTCTACTTGGACTTGTCCTTTTGTGAACCCGCTGGTACAGAACTCGAACTCTTTTTTGGAAGATTTAAGACGGTTGA
>JBEBXO010000082.1:0-10386 GCA_040391585.1 Paenimyroides ummariense
AGGAAGACTTCAACCGTTTTTGAACTGAGGCAAGATCAAGAAAAAAAGATTTTTGCTTCTTTTCATCGGAAATCGGAGATTCACGGCTTCCAAGCAGTTAAATAGAGCATAGACGTAAAAGAAGAGAAAACCGAAATGTATCAATCACGAACAATGGAGATTGAAAAACGAAAGAGACCTTTAACTCCATTACATACCGTTCAAGATTATAACAAAAAATAAAAAAGATAAAGCCTTAGCGCCAAAACCCAATCATAATACACAAAAAGTGGCTGTTTTAAGGTCAGAGCAAAGCACATAACTGCTTCCACCCATCATAATAGATAAATATTAATCAGTAGTTAGTTTTAGTTAATTTTCAAGTAGTTAGAAAACCGGAAAAAGTTATGTGCCACCGCTCTGCAAAAAAAGATTTTACATTCTGAAGCTGAAAGTAAAATTATAAACTGGATGAGATGCTGAAAGGCTTGTCTCACTTTAGCGGAAGTGCAGCATGACATCGCGCATTAACTATTGGATTTTGATAGAGAGTTTGCTGGTCTAATCACGAGAATCTAAGAACCGACATTAGTTTTTCGACGAGTGTCGAAAATGTTGAAGTTTCCGTGAAAAGAAATGCTGTTTGAGAACGGAGTTCGAGTTTATTTCTTTTAGGAAATGAAACATATTTTGACCGTCTAAAAAATAGAGTCTTGACCTTTTTGGTTCGTTTTTGTGTCAAGACAAAAATGAACAATAGAAATAATAAAACCGAATGTTTAACTGTAAAAACAGAAACATGATAAAATACCAAAACAAAATCGGATAAAATCCAAAAAAAATCCCCTCTAACACAAGTTGGCGCTTCGCAGAAGGGATCAAAGTCAATTAATTATTAACTAACACCACAAAAGTATGAAAAAAATTACTTTTGCAGCAATTGCTGTACCCCTTATGTGGCTGCTGCTATTACTACTATTCTTTAACAGCAGCAAACTACACGCGCAGGAAACAACCGTTTTGAGCGGCGTGGTAAAAAGTGCCGACGGTACCCCGATGGAGGGCGTAACCGTGTGGCAGAAAGACACTGATAATGGTACCCAGACCAGTGAAACAGGATACTACACACTTCAGGTCAGCAACAGTCTTCCCGTAACCTTTGAGTACCTTGGTTACAAAACCCAAACGGTTAAACCGGCAGGCCCTGTACTTAACGTAACCCTGCAGACCGACGATGACGTGCTCGATGAGGTAGTCATAAACGCAGGTTACTACAGCGTGAAAGACAAAGAACGAACCGGAAGCATCTCTAAAATTACCAGTAAGGAAATTGGTCAACAACCAGTTGCCAACCCACTGGCCGCTATGCAAGGACGTATGGCAGGGGTGAATATTACGCAGAGTAGTGGTACCCCCGGCGGTGGCTTCGATATACAAATTAGGGGGCGCAACAGTTTACGCACCGAGGGTAATGCGCCCCTGTATATCGTTGACGGCATACCGTATGCTTCGCAATCGGTTTCGAACTTTGATATTTCCGGTGGTATTATACCTTCTGGTAATGTAAGCCCGCTAAATGCTATAAACCCAAATGATATCGAAAGCATTGAAGTGTTGAAAGATGCCGATGCAACAGCTATTTACGGTTCGCGTGGAAGCAATGGCGTGGTTTTAATAACTACCAAAAAAGGCAGTTCCGATAAAACTACGTTTTCATTTCAATCAACTAGTTCTGTAAGTAGCGTTTCAAAATTTATGAACTTAATGAATACGCATGAATATTTACAAATGAGAAGAGATGCTTTTGCAAACGATGGAATTACCGAATATCCGGCGAATGCTTACGACATCAACGGTACTTGGGATCAGAACAGATATACGGACTGGCAACGCAAGTTCATTGGTGGAAAAGCCGTTTCACAGAATACACAATTTTCAGTCGGAGGCGGATCGGGGCAAACAAATTATTTATTCAGTGCTTCACATAGAAAAGACGGAACGGTGTTTCCTGGTGATTTTGGTTATAAGAGAACTAATTTTTTACTTAATGTTAACCATAGTTCAAAAAATAAAAGGTTTGATTTTCAGGGAAATATTATAAAAGGTGATCAAAAAAATAATTTGATGGCATCAGATTTAACTTCTTCTATATTTCTCGCACCAAACGCACCTGATTTATATGATGTAAATGGAAATATCAATTGGGAAAATAACACATTTGAAAACCCATTAGCTAAATTAAACGCAAAGTATCATTCTGTAACATCAGATTTTACAAGTCAGATGAAAATGTCCTATGCTGTTTTTAAAAATCTTAAGGTAGGTCTTCAAGGAGGTTTAAGTACAGTCAAGGCTATAGAAACAGGTACACTACCTTCAACGGTGATGAATCCTTCATTAAATTTAGGCAGTCAGTATTCATCTGTAAAGCAATCTCATGTAAACCAGAATAATTGGATCATAGAGCCTACTATTAATTTTGCTTTTTCAACAACAAATTCAAAATGGGATTTTTTAATAGGTAGTACGTTTGAAGAACGTAATCAAACGAATTTTAGTATTGAAGCAAGTAATTTTTTATCTAATGATTTTATATTGAATACAAAAAGTGCAACTAATCAGCGTATTTTAAGTGACACAGAAACAATTTATAGATATTCGGCTGTTTTTGGTAGAATCAATTACAATCTTTTAGATAAATATATTATAAATGTTACCGGACGTCGCGATGGGTCAAGTCGTTTTGGAGACAATAATCGTTTTGGAAATTTTGCAGCCGTCGGAGCAGCTTGGATTTTTAGCCAAACAAAATTGATTGAAGAATTATCGTGGTTAAATTTTGGAAAACTTCGTGCAAGTTATGGAACTTCAGGAAGTGATTTAATTGGAGATTATCAATATTTGAACACTTATGGTATAAATTTTCAAAAATATGATAATAAAGTTGCTTTAGATCCTTTGCGTTTATACAATCCCAATTTCAGTTGGGAAACCAATAAAAAAATCGAGGCTGCTTTAGAATTAGAGTTTTTCTCAGGTAGATTAGCAACGTCAGTTGCATGGTATCAAAATCGTTCCTCAAGTCAATTGGTTGGAATTCCATTGCCTGGTACCACTGGCTTCTCAAGTATTCAATCAAATCTAGAAGCAACGGTCCAAAACAACGGTCTTGAACTAACTTTAAGATCAATTAATATAAATAAGCATTCTTTTAAATGGACTTCTAGTTTTAATATTTCACTTCCTAAAAATAAACTGATTGCTTTTCCAAATCTGGAGGAATCTACCTATGCTAATCAGTATGTTATAGGACAATCTACAAATGTTCGTAAAGTTTATCATCTATTAGGGGTTAACAAAGAAACAGGCTTGTTTGAATTTGAAGATGTAAATAAAGATGGGAAAATAGATATTAATGACCGTACAACTATAATTAATCTTGGTGTCAAAATGTTTGGAGGATTTCAAAATCAGTTCCGATATAAGGATTGGACTGTTGATTTTTTATGGCAATTTGTAAAACAAAACGCCTATACTCCGGATTATAATATATCTTCATTAGGAAGAGGGGTGAATAGAAACCAGAAATTAAACGATTATTTTTCACATACTAATTTAGATGCTTTCTATCAGAGTCCAGCTAGTGAATCAAACGCAGTTGCATCTCAAGCTTTCAATAATTATAAACTTAGTGACGGCGTAATCGCAGACGCCTCTTTCCTACGTTTAAAATCGTTTCAATTACAATATAAATGTTCACAGTTATTAAAGTCAAACTTTGATATAGACGTTTATTTTCAAGGTTACAATTTGATTACCATTACAAAATTTTGGGGTAGTGACCCAGAATCTACGATTGGTCATTTACCCGCATTGCGAACCTTAGCAGTCGGTTTTAGTTTAAAATATTAAAGTTAAGAAAATGAAAAAAATAATTAGTATAGTGTATGTAATCGGGTGTATAAGTTTAATACTCGGTTGCAGTGAATTTTTGGACATGGATGCTCCAAAAGATCAAGTAGATGTAAAAGTAGTTTTTAACGACGATAACACAGCAGTTGCTGCAATGAACGGAGTTTACATAGGATTACTGAATGATGGGTTTTTAGGAGGAAATATTACCTCTAATGTTTTTTTAATGAGTTGTTACACAGATGAATTAATAGCAACTACATCTCAAAATTTGGATATTAGATATTTTTATGAATCCAATATTCAAGCGGATAATACAGCAATTAGACAACTTTGGAACTTGTCATATCAACAAATTTATAAAGTTAATTCTATTCTTGAGGGGCTTAACAAATCTATTGGTGTTTCTGATTCCGTAAA
This sequence comes from Paenimyroides ummariense, assembly GCA_040391585.1. Classification (GTDB taxonomy): domain Bacteria; phylum Bacteroidota; class Bacteroidia; order Flavobacteriales; family Flavobacteriaceae; genus Flavobacterium; species Flavobacterium ummariense_A. Next base: position 4,312 of record JBEBXO010000082.1, read on the forward strand.
AGAACAATTAAGAGGCGAAGCTTTAGCAGTGAGGGCACTATTACATTTTTATTTAACACAAACCTTCGGTGATGTTCCATATATAAGATCTATTGATTATAACGTCAACCAACGTATAGAGAAGTTAGAATCTAATATGATTATGCAAAATGTAATTAATGATTTGTTAGAAGCAGAAAAACTGCTTAAGCCATTAAATATCACAGAAGAACGTATTAGAATTAATAGAGATGTAGTTGAAGGCTTTTTAGCACGTACGTATCTGTATCAAGAAAATTGGTCATTGGCTCAAGAATATGCGGAGAGACTGATTAATAGTCATACTTATGAACTAGAATCTTTAGAAAATATTTTCTTTAAAGAATCTAAAAGTGCAATTTGGCAACTAAAACCCCTTACTAATGGTTTTAATACTTATGATGCTATGTTTCATATATTTTCATTTGTTCCAGCACCTTTCGTTAAATTAAATTTAGAGTTGGTAAATGCATTTGAAATAGATGATCAAAGGAAATTAAATTGGATTAAAAGTGTTGGAGCTACTAATGAAAATTTTCACTCATATAAATATAAACATGTTGGAAGTACTTCCCCTTCAAAGGAATATTCTATGATTTTACGAATCGAAGAAATGTATTTAATTGCAGCTGAGGCTACTGCTGAACAACAAAACTGGTCCGTCAGTAATGCTTATGTTAACGCTATACGTGAAAGAGCAAATTTATCAAATGTAAATTTCCAATCTTTAAGCGAGGCTACAGGTGTAATTCTTCAAGAAAGAAGAGTAGAGTTCTTTTGTGAATTAGGTCACCGTTTTTACGATTTAAAAAGAAAAAAGCGTCTTGATTACCTTAAGGTTAGCAAACCAAATTGGCAACCTCACTTAGAAGTATTGCCAATACCACAATCAGAATTGATACTTAACCCTAACCTGTTGCCACAAAATACAGGATATTAAATTGACATTATGAGAGTAGTTATTTTTTATATTAATTTTTTGTTAGTTTTAAGCACCTGTTCAGTATTTGGACAGAGTGCTGCTAACAAAAGTGAAATAATAAAGCCAATATTCGTGAACGATAGTGGTGATATTGTTATATATTCAAAAAGTATTCAAACGGTAAGGGAGTATGTGGTTCATAATCTAAAAAACAATAATAAAAATATACTTAGGAATATACAGGAGCGGATGCTTCTTACAGATAATATGGGTGTTTTTTATAACTTACAACAAAATGAACTTTATTTTTTAGATTTCAAAACAAATAGCTCTAAAACTATTAAGTACGTTATGAATGTTGAGTTTATTGAGCCGTTGCAAACGATTGTGTATAAAAATAAAATAACAAACGAATTAATCACAATTTCTCTTAAAACCAATAAAACATCTATTTTGGGAGTGCCAAAGTATCATTTTGTTGACGTTGATATGCAAAGAGTGTTTTTTCAAACATTTGATAATGAATTGCATATGCTGGATTTGAGTAATGGCAAACAAAAAAAATATTTTATAGAAGATTTAGCTAATTTAGAAATTAAAAAGCTAAAATGGGATAAAAATGCAGCTAATGCATATCTGTTTGCAATTGATAACAAAAAATTAAATGTCTATGAATTAGGACGTGGATCTAAAAAGATTGGTGATTATTTACTTAACAATGAGAAAGAACAATTCGTCATTGATACCCTTTTTAACGAAGTACATCTTCTACCAACCAGTCATATTGCATTAGGTGTAAAACAAATTCAAAAAAAAGAAGATATAAATCCTAATGTTGTGATATGGAACGGTACTGTTAATGGGTTTCCACCATTAAAGGATAGATTCATGAATTATCAAAAACAATTGATACTTTTAGATTTAAAGAAAGGCGGCTTTACATCGTTGATGAAATACAATAACGTAATGGGATATAATATTGATAGTTCTGATGCCATTTATCGTTTTGAAATTTTAGAAAATGATGATTCTTCTAAACTTGATTCGCCTATTACTTATTATAAGTATAGTTTTGATGAGGACAAGTTTCATTATTTTAATACATTTAGTGGTAAAAAATCTAATTTGATTCAGTACCGGGAATTTCCACATTTTGTCTATTTTGAAGATAACAACTGGTTTTATTATGATGGGAAATTGAAAAAGGCAGTTGATATAACTTCCAATTCAGGAGGCGGTTTTTATGATGAAGAACGAGAATATTATAAAATTACTGGAGAAGAGTCATTAAGCCCTCCAGTAATATGGGAGCAAGATGGTTTTTATCTGAATGATAAAGAAGATATCTGGTTTTACGACTGGAATCGAAAAGCTATCTCTAGGGTAACAAATGGGGAGCTTAAAAATAAAAATTATAAAATTGCTGATTGTAATATTAATTTTAAGAATCATTCGTTGGCATCACTTGAACTTGAAGCAGTCTCTGATAAATATTTAGTGCTTGCTTGGAGTTCTGGACTGATGGAATTTGAAGGAATTGATCTGCTGCTTCAAAATAATAAAATTAAAAATATTACATCCGATAAGGCTCATTATTCCAAAATAAAAAAATTTAACAATAATTTGCTATATGTAAAGGAAAAAGTGAATGCTCCTCCAGCAATCTATCTTTATAACATCAAAAAAGAAAAAGAAGTTTTAATTTATCAAAGTAATGATTGGGATATTCAGAGTGCACAAATTAAATCAGAACATTTTTATTGGTATAAAGATAAAAATACGAAAAGAGGTGCATTAGTACGATTTCCTAAAAACTATAAAATTAACGACACAATTAAATATCCTGTTATTGTAAATGTGTATGAAAAAAAATTTAAAATCCAGAACAAATATATTGAGCCAGATGCGCCAAGTTTTGCCGACATTAATTTTAGAAATTTTACCGAAGATGATTATTTTGTTATAGAACCCGATATTTATTATGAAGTTGGAGAGCCTGGTTTTTCAGCTTTAAATTGTGTAAACGACGCTATTGACTTTTTAGCAACACAATTTCCACTAGATACATTAAATATGGGTATTTATGGACACTCATTCGGTGGATATGAAACGAATTTTATTATTACACAAACACCACGTTTCAAAACGGCAATTTCAAATGCTGGTGTAGCTGATGTAGTTAGTACATACCTCAATTACAGTTCTGAATATAATAGACCCGATAGCTGGAGGTTTGAAACTCAGCAATGGCGAATGGGGAAAAGCTTTTTTGATGATCAAGAGATGTATATTAAAAATTCGCCGATATATCATGCAAAAAGCATAAGCACTCCTCTTTTACTAATTACTGGAAATGAAGATTATGTAGTAAATTGGCAACAAAGCTTATATATGTTTAGCGCACTAAAACGTTTAAGTAAAGAAGTATATTTATTGAATTATAATCAGGAGGGGCATAGTTTTGCAAAATATGAAAATAAAATAGATGTAAGTAATAAAACTAAACAATGGTTTGATTTTTATTTAAAAAATAAAGAAAAGCCTGTTTGGATGAAATAAATGAGGCTGTCAATGACAGCCTCTTTAATTAATCAAGATGAAGCGATTCAACACATTGTAAGCCGTTTCCTTCAGGAAAACGGTAATAAGTTGTATCACCAATAGTACAGATAGCACCACTGAAAGGATTACATGGAACCCAGATAGGTTCACATTTATTTCCTACAGGATTAGAAGCTACATAATGATAACCAATCATTGCTGCTTCGGCTTTTTCACTCTGTTTCGCTGCATTTGTTGCAAATGCTGCTGCTGCGCCAAAAACCATTACTGCCAATGGTACTAAGGCTTGTTTTAAATTTTTTTTCATGATTTAATAATTTTGTTGGTTTACTCTTTTCTACAGGTTTTCAACCGTTAAACCCTGCTATTGGCCAATAGATTTATTTTTACTTAAGGAATATGGAGTAGAAAATATTTCTGGTTCCTTTATCCTCAATGAACTTATAAGGTTGATTAACATTTTTTTATTCTGGTGAAAGCTCTTTTTTAAGAGTTCTTTTTATTTTTTCAATGTATTTGCCTATAATATATTCTTCAAAATTTATTTCTTGCAATTCAATTAGGTCGTAATAAGTTTCTAATTTGATGACTGCTTTCTATGCTTTTTGGTAATACGTTTTTTTTCTCTCCTCTTTAGTTTCATGATCAGCACAATTCAAATGAAAAGCCAACTTTAAGGCCGCCTTTTCATATTCTGGCAGTACTTTTATTTTAAAACCTTCAGTAAGCATGTGGTGGATAATTACATGATGAGCAAGTCTTTTGGCTAATTTGTAGGTATTCATAATTTATATTGTTTATGAATGATTAATATTTTTTTAGGGTGAAAGTAGCATGAGGGTATTCCCAATTTCTCATTCGCTCAACACATACCTAACAAACGAATTTCCAACCAGCCCAAAGAAATGGGTATCGTTTAAAGCAAACTCCTTTATTTTATCTTTTTGATGATCGTATGCGTAAAAGCTGTAGAGATATTCATTTTTGTTGTAATTATACACATCAATAATGCTTGCCTGTTTCCACATACTTTTAGGTTCGTTCTTCCCAAGTAGTTCTGATTTTATATACAGTAACCCATTATAAGCGTATGTTTTCGAATTTACTTTATGCGGTGGTGCGCCCATTTTTTTCTCACCACCGGCTAAAGTGGTTACTTCAATCTTTGCAAGGGTAGTGGTATCTATGGTTTTACCTGTTACAAATCTGTTAACCTGTGGCTGATACACCAGATACTGGTTTCGGTAGTAATACGTATAAACGCCTTGGTTTGTTTTGGTATCGGTAACCAGTTGCCCGTCGGTATCAAATACCCCGTCAATCTGTTTTTGTAATGCATCATTATACAGTTCGAAGCTTGTACTGTCGTTAACCTGCAATCTGCCCAATACATGCTCGCCATTAATTGCTCGTTGACTCCTGAACAAAAAAGTATTGCCTTCCATTGGCTGCAGTAAAGAGAAATAGATCTTCTCCTGCATATATTTATTCGCGATCCAGTCTGCAGTATTTCCCTTATAAATAATCGGAATGGTACCGTCACTCACAAAGAACTCCTGTCCCTGCACCCGCACCGTGAGGCTGCGGAACGACCGCTGTGTTTCATCAAGCTTGATCTGGTGTTCCACCTTGGTCCCGAGATTGGTAGGAACAGCCGTTATCAGTATGGGAGCCGTATAGTTTCCCAGATAAACAGTATCATTGGTAATCCCCGCGATATAGTACGAGTTCACCCCCAGATCCAGATACTCTGCTTTATCGATATGATGCGGCATAAACCTCCGTACAAACGGATTTTCCCTTTTCATGATATGCTCCGAACTCACAAACAATGCAACCACCACCGCACTGCTGATGATCATGGTTAATACGATATATAATATTTTTCTCTTCATAAATTTATTGTTGTATGTTATATGCTTTGAGTTTTATGTTGTATGTGGTAAGTGTGCGGTATTTAATCGCGAATCCAATCTAACCCTCAAACAAAACCGAATATATAAGCGAACCTGAATCAAAGCGCCATTGGTATTAAATCGAACGTTAAATCGTTGAAACCGAAAGGTTCACGGCTTCCGAGCTGTAAAATAAAGCCTAGGCGTAAACAAGCGTAAACTAATCGGGTAGCTCTGCTACGTTTCGATTAGGTAGCTTGTAAAACGCTATTTAACCGATTTAAGACCGCGGCAAGATCAAAGAAAAAGATTTTTGCTTCTTTTCATCCGAAAAGAAGAAGAAATGGTTTGCAAATATAATTACAATGAAAACTGTTAATAAACACAAACCATCACTGTGGTTAATACGATATAAAATATTTTTTCTTCATAAATTTATTGTTGTATGTTATACGTTCTGCCATAAATGTGCTTATTCTATTTCCTTCTCAATCGTCTTTTTACCGCTTCAAACAAAACCGAAGATGAAAACTGATGAGAATCTAAAGGGACATTAGATTTTCAACGAGTGTTAAAAATGTCGAAATTTCCGTGAAAAGAAATGCTGTTTGAGAACTTGTTCGAGTTTATTTCTTTTAGGAAATAAGACATATTTTGACCGTTGTAAATCTGAAGTCT
>JBEBXO010000083.1:0-9380 GCA_040391585.1 Paenimyroides ummariense
CTGCCGGTAGGTTAGCTACTGATGCAGTAGTTGCACTTGATGGCGACCACGCATACGTATAAGGCGGTTTTCCTCCTTCTACCGTTGCATCAACAGTACCTGTAGTTGCTCCGTTACATAATACATCGGTTTTAACTACATCTATAAGTATCGGCGGAACGTCTTCGTAATAAACATCGTCTATATTAATATCTACTGCAGCTGTAGTACCATTGTGTGCCAATCTAAATCCAAAATAATCATCTGTAGTTGCTGTAGGGTAAACAGCATATTCTACATAATTTGTATGATCAATAATTATTTCTTCTATTACTGTATAAGTAGATGTTGCTGTTTTTCCGTTAGATCTAACTACCTGTAATTTATTACTTACATTTGTATTAGTTGCCATTGCAGAAAAACGGATACGTTTATTACCGTTTCCTAAATTTACTGTCTCAGGCGATATCAACACCACATTTTGCGTAGCATTTGTTGTTGAATTGGTTCTGTACAATCTGAAAGAATTAGGTGCCGACTGTGCTGTAGCATCTTCAACATACCCATACCCTGTAGTAGCAACATTGTCAACATAACTCCAACAATACGGATAAGATTCTTGGGTAGAACTTCCGGCTACAGTTGTATCAAAATTCTCTGAAAAGTTACCACTAATTACATCACAAAGCGTTGCAAATTTAAATGGGAACATTGTCCACGCTCCGTTTGAAGTTCCACAATTACTACGCACATATACATAATAAAAGGTACCAAAATTCAACCCTGAAACAGCAGCCGAAATCGTATTAGCACTTGTTATATTACCCGATTTTACTACTGTATTATTTAAATCGCGTACTTCCCAGCTATATCCCGTTACACCAGGTGCTAAAGATTTTTGCCAATTAATAGTAGCTCCTGTAGTGGTAATGTTAGTTGCACCAATACCTCCTGGATACAAACATGCCGATAGATTTTCGTAATAGACATCGTCTATATTAATATCTACTGCGGTTGTGGTATTATTAGATGCTAATCTGAAGCCGAAATAATCATCGGTTGTAACTGGTAAAGGAACAATGTATTCTTGGTAAGATGTATGGTTAATTACAATATCCTGAATGACCGTAAAAGTAGAACCTGAGGTAGTTCCGTTTGAACGGACAATCTGCAATATATTACTTGCATTTGTATTGGTAGCCATTGCAGAAAAACGAAGCTGTTTGGTTCCGTTTCCTAAATTATCAGTTTCTGGCGATATCAAAACTAAATTTTGTGCAGCATTTGTTGTTGAATTGCTTCTATACAATCTGAAAGAATTAGGGGCAGACTGTGAAGTAGCTGCTTCAACATAACCATAACCTGTAGTAACAACCTCATCTATATAACTCCAACAAATAGGAATAGAAGCATTTGTTGTACTACCTACAGGCGTTGTATCAAAATTTTCAGAAAAATTTGTAGTAGCTATATCACATGGAGTGATAAAATCTAAAGCATACAGCCAATCATTTCCTAATGCACCACAAGTATATTTCAAATAAACAGTATAAAGAGTTCCAGATGCAAGACCACTTAAAGGCAACGTATTTGCCCCAACAGCTACAGTTCCCGTTGGAGGGTCGGTAGGTGCCGGCGCAGGACCGTTAGTTACATAAAAATCCATTGGCAGAGATGCCGGTACTGATAGGTCGATTGAAGCATTTGGTACATTAACATTCCCTATACTTATCGTTCCGGAATACAAACAAGCCGGACGGGTAAATCTGAACAATTGATCTGTTGCAGGTTTGGTTGATATGTTGGTAACTGCAATTGTGCTACTTACTGCTGGGTTTGTTAAATCTGATTCTAGATTCAAAAAAGTACCCGAACCACTTCCTGTTGGATCGCTAATACCGATAGATGCAGAACCGGTACCATTAATAGCCGCAGCTTCTTGACGGTAAGCAAATTCTATAACATTTGTAGTTTCATACAATTTAACCTGAAATGATATTACTGGTGATGTTGCTCCATAGTTCCATTCCCAGTTTAACCACTCTACTGTTAATACCCTATTAGGCGCCGTACCAGTAAGTTCATAACTAGCATATGAATTAGAACTTGTCGCTCCTGCCAAATCATCCCATAAAGGCGCAATAAAAGGTCTTTGGCTTGCATTTGCCGTAGACAAATTATTCGTAGTCAATGTAGCAGAAGTAGGCCCAAAAGACAAGAAGCCATTACTACTCATATAAAATTGCGTATAACTAGTAGATCCAAGTACAAAATTAAAACCAATAGGTATAAATGGGCTTACACTATCATCAGCGATGATTGCTACTGGTGTTGCCGATGTTGAATTAGGTGTAAAAGGAGCGGTTTGATGCGAAAAAACATAAGAAGCCACCTGCGCTTGTACAGTCAAAACAGACAAAATTGTTAATAATAGTAAAAAGAACAAGGATTGGGTACTTAACCACCGTATTTTTAGCCTTCCTTGCAAAGTAATTTGGTTCATAATGTAAAATTTACCGATTAAATTAGAATATGTTGTTTTTTAAACAATCTATAAATGTATAAAAAAAATATATAATAACAACATTTTAAATCTCAACCAATCAAAAAAAGTTAGATAAATTCAAAAACTCACCTAACTTTTTATAAAAACCAACCTTTTAACGTGTCTCTTTAACACTTTTACAGCTGTTTTTATTTTATTGAAAATTACCGAACTTAGTCTATATTAATCAACCTTAATTTCTAATTAGAGCTTTTGTGGTTTACAACAGTTATTATATCTAATTTTAAACAGATAAAAAAATAAGCAACCGTTAACCGATTGCTTATTTTTTATATCCCTAAACTTTTATCTTTAGCTGATTTTACCTGATAGCCAAAACGAATTTTCTTAGTTTCATTAGGTTTTAAATTAACATCCCAAGTTAGTTTACCTTTTTCTTCATCTAATTTTGCATTGCCTTTATCGGTTACTGTAATTTCGATGTCGGTATTGCTGCTTATTGGAATTTGGTCTTCAATAATTAAAGTAACATTTTCTTTTTTGTTGTTGCGAATTGATATTTCATAAACAAAATCTTGAACTTTACGAGAAGACAATGTTTTGGTTCCCGATTTATCGTTAATCAATGTTCTTGTTACCGAAATATTTTGATCTTTACCTAAACTTAAGCGCAGTTCGTCTTCGTTGGCATTGGCGTTTACATAAGTTTTACCAACATACATTCCTTCAAAAACCACATTGGCTTCGCCGGGTAAAATATTATAGTCACCATAATCTTTAACTTTGGCAATTAAATAAGCGTTGGTATCTAATTTTGGTGTGCTAATATAGCTGTAAGTTGACGGCAACTGAGTATCTTTCAGTGCTACGCTGTGTTGTTTGCCGTTGCTTAAAATAGTGTACGGAATGTCGATATCAAACGTAATGTTTAACTGGTTTTCATTAATCTGCGTGTAATCATCCATTGTTGATATTCCTACTCCCGGCTGTCCCGTTCCTGTTTGAATCTCTAATCCTGGAACTTGTCCTTGCAAAGTTTGAAGAAAACTAGCATTTGGTCTTCCTTCAATTGTTTTAGACGTAACAGAACTTGAAGCTCTTGCCGAAACATTACTTTGACTATTTCTATAAGCTACAGGATTATAATAATCCAAAAACCAAGGGTTTAAAACTGGCGCAAAAGTATTTTGATTTGCCGGACCGCTTGTTAACGATAATTTTACATTTTTCCAATCGATACCTGTGCTTTGCTGTACTTGCGCTTTGTACAACATATTTATTGGCTCGTTGATTTTATCAATGCGCATTTCATAACTCGGTTGCCAATTTGCCTGATTGGTTAAATACGATATTTCTAAAGGAATGCTGCCCGCCTGATTGCTCATTACGTTTACAATCAGTTTTCCTTGACTTGTTTTTTCGGAAGTGGTTTCGTTAAAGGTTAACTTTCCTTTTAAAGCAGTTAATTCTTCCTTTAAACCGGTTTCTTGAAGTTCTAATTTATTGATAGAATTGGATAATTCTGATCGTTTGGTTTTATAAAATTCCAAAAGCTTGGTTAATTCGGCTACCGAAAAATTCTGTGCATTACTCATAGATTGATTTTTATCTAAAAGCTCTACACTTTTACGCTCTGCTGTCAATTGGTTTTGCAGCGTTTTTAACTCGGTTTCTTTCTTTTTAATTTCTTCCTTAACTGGTTTTACCAAAGGCGAATCCTGATTGTTGTCGTATTCTTCTACATACGCATTGGTAAATTGAACCGACATAACCGTGACATGCTTTGGCACACCAATTTGCACGGTATTTTCGTTTAGATAATTGGCAACATTGGTAATAACAATTTCAGATGTTCCGTTTGAAATTTGGGTTGAAGCCTTATGTTTTAACTCGGCAGCATTATTATAAACTCTTGCCGATTGAATTTGTGCTTGTGTAAAAACCGGTTTTTGTGCATTTGCCGTTATGCTGAAAATAATAGCAGCAGGAAACAAAATATTTTTCATGTAAAAATGTTTTAGTTAATGAATAGCTCTTTTGTGTAATAAATGATAATCCTTATAGAATGTATCTTTAATATAAAGAGTATCAAAACACACAAAAGGTTGGGATAAGGTAGCAAATATTTTTAAAAAAGTTTATTCTTCTGATTACTTTAGTTTTATTTTAAAAACATCTACGCTATTTGAGCCTTTGCTACACATAAAAATGATGAATCTCGGGAGGTTTTAAAATCTTGCAGGACATAAAAAAGGCTTTACCAATTAAAAAATTTATGAGATTACTAACAATTGCAATGCCGTTTTTAACAAAAATGTAGTATTTGATTAATTAGCTTCGCATCGAACATTAAAAACCTTGATTTATGAAAAGCTTAAAATTAAAGCTGCTTACGGCTGCAATTGCATTATCGTCAATTTCGGCTTCGGCACAAGAAGAAAAACCAGAACAAAACAAATGGGATTTTGGTTTTCATTTAGGCAGCGATCAGTATTTTGCGTCTAAGTATAAACCTAATTCACACAATTACAAGCTGGAAAACACAAATAACTATAAGGCAGGAATTTTTGCAGAACGCAATCTCAATGAAAAAGAATCGTTGTTAATTGGTTTTAACTACAATTTTTATTGGTTAAAAAGCTATGCACAATATAAAGATTATTACCCTTCTAGCAGCAGCAGTATGAATTCTTTTGCCGATTTAGATTTACAGTACAATAGAAAAATTGGTAATAATTTTAAGTATTTTGCAGGTGTTAATATTGCTTTTCAGGCAGGTCATAGCAATTATGCGGGTGGAGAGTTAGGTAGGGAAGATATGTTTAGAACCGAAGGCAAGGCAACCGATTTTAACTTGGGATTGAATACAGGTATAAAATATGTACTGAATCCGAAAAGTAAATTTAAAATTGAACCTTATTTAATGATTGGTGTTAATGCCTTTAAGAAAGATAAAGAAGAGTCTGTTTTTTATCCCAATATAAAGCAAGAAAACTCGTTAAGTAATTTTCAAACACGATTTGGTGTTAATTTTAAATTTTAAAAAGAAGTCTTTTAGTGAATGATCTTGACCTCACAGGTTTTAAAAACCTGTGAGGTCAGATTTAAAACAAAGCACTTACCAAATCTTCAATTTTTGAAACTAAAACCACTTCTATATTTTTAGATTGATAGGTAATTTTATTGTATTTTGATATGTATATTTTTGAAAAACCTAATTTTTCGGCTTCTTGTATGCGTTGATCTACCCGATTCACCGGACGGATTTCACCCGATAAGCCTACTTCGCCTGCAAAACAAAAATCTTTAGAAATAGGATCGTCTTCGTTTGATGAAAGGATCGATGCCACAACCGCCAAATCAATCGCAGGATCATCTACCGTTATGCCGCCTGTTATGTTTAGAAATACGTCTTTCATGCCTAAACGGAAACCGGCTCGTTTTTCTAAAACTGCCAAAATCATGTTTAAACGTTTTAAGTTGTAGCCTGTGGCGCTGCGTTGTGGCGTTCCGTAAACAGCAGTACTTACCAACGCCTGCACTTCGATCATTAACGGACGCATACCTTCTAAGGTGGATGCAATAGCTGTTCCTGAAAGTTCTTCTTCTCGGTTCGATAATAATATTTCCGACGGATTAGAAACTTCGCGTAAGCCCGATCCTATCATTTCATAAATACCTAATTCGGCTGTAGATCCAAAACGATTTTTCAAAGCACGAAGAATACGGTACACATGATTTCGATCGCCTTCAAACTGCAATACGGTATCAACCATGTGCTCTAAAATCTTAGGCCCGGCAATGTTTCCATCTTTTGTAATATGACCAATTAAAATAACCGGAGTTGATGTTTCTTTCGCAAATTTTATCAGTTCGGCTGTGGTTTCTTTTATTTGCGAAATGCTTCCTGCCGATGCTTCTATATAATCGGTATGTAAGGTTTGAATGGAATCGATGATTAAAATATCGGGTTCGATTTCCTCGACTTGTTTAAAGATGTTTTGCGTATTTGTTTCGGTTAAAATATAACACGAATTGTTGTTAGGATTGATGCGTTCTGCACGCATTTTTATCTGTTTCTGACTTTCTTCGCCCGAAACATACAGCACTTTATAAGGTAATTTTAAGGATAATTGCAGTAACAGCGTACTTTTTCCAATTCCGGGTTCGCCGCCCAATAAAATCATTGATCCGGGAACAATGCCGCCGCCAAGAACTCGGTTTAATTCTAAATCTAACGTGTTTAAACGAATTTCTTGGGCGCTGTCAATTTCATTGATTAACAAAGGTTTTGCAGCTCGTTTGGAAATTCCTGCCGATGATTTGGTTTGCCATGCTACTTTTTCTTCTTTCTGAACAACTTCTTCTACAATGGTATTCCACTGTTTACAAGCAGTACATTGACCTAACCATTTTGAAAATTGTGTTCCACATGACGAACAAAAAAATGCTGTTTTTACTTTTGCCATATTAGCTTTTAGCTTACAGCTATTAGCTTTTAGTTACACCCAAAAGTAATAGCAAATTGAAAAGTAAATTTACAAATTATTTGGTTTTATTAACGACAGGCAACAACAAGAACGATAAGCCGCCTAAAATAACTACTAAAAGTGTTTGGGTGGTCCATAAAATCCAGCCGAAAGCGGTACCAGCGGTTAGCGATATGCCATAAAGGGCCAATACTTTTGCAATAAGTAACGGAAAAGCACCAAAACCTCCGTTGGTAAAACTTATTGCTAAACTGCCCACCACAAAGGCAACCATGGTTATACCTAAAGAAATATCGGCTGTTTGCGGCAATGCTTTTGTACCAAAGTAAAAGGTTAGTACAAAACCAATCCAGATAATAAAGGTGTGTAAAATAAAAGGTACGCGATGCGGCATTTTAAAGATACTCAATACACCTTCTACCAACCCAGCTATTTTAGATCGAACAAAAACAAAGAATTTCCATGTGGAAGTGTAAAGTACATACAAACCTACACCTGCTAAAATTGCTAAAATTCCCAGAATTATTAGTAGTTTGACAATTGGAATTTGTTCTGAAATAAAATCGATCAGATAATGATACTGCAATGCAACGGTAATAATTACAAAGGCTATTAAAAAGACCAAATCAATAATTCGTTCGGCAATAATGGTTCCAAAACCTTTATCAAACGGAATATTATCATATTTTTGAAGAACAGCCGCGCGAGATAATTCACCCGAACGCGGTATGGTTAAATTTAAAAGATAACCTACTGAAATTGCCATGAAATTGTTCAAAAAAGACGATTGGTAGCCTAAATACAACAAACTGTATTTCCACCGATACGCCCGCGAGGCATGACTAACTTTCATGAAAAACAACGAAAGCAGCAGATAAAAATAATTTACATCGTTAAAATAGCTCTTCATTTCGTTTAATTGCGCTGGTGTAAACTGATTGTAAGCGTAATAAACGAAAAAAACTCCCAACAAAAGTGGGAGTAATATATTTGCTATTTTTTTGAATAACTTCAAAAATTATTTTAAAGAATTATCGTTTTCATTCGGGAAAATAACCCACGGTTTAAATGTTTTTGCTTCTTCAAAATCCATTAAAGCATAGGTAATCACAATAATAATATCGTCTTTTTGCACTCTGCGAGCCGCCGGTCCATTTAAAGTAATTACACCAGAATTTTTAGGACCAGGAATAGCGTAAGTTTCAAAACGTTCGCCATTATTAATGTTAACAATTGATACTTTTTCACCTTCGATAATATTAGCTGCTTCCATTAAAGCAACGTCAATCGTAATACTACCAATATAATTTAAATCGGCACCTGTTACTTTAACACGGTGGATTTTAGATTTTAAAACTTCGATTTGCATAGGGCAAAGTTATAAAAATTTAATTTAATGCAACGTTATCTATTAATCGAACACCATTTATATGCGCCACTAAAAAACCACGGTATTTTTTACCCGATTCTTTTTTTGTAGCTGCTTTTAAGGTGTCTTCATCGGCAATAACAAAATACTCTAATTCAAATTCGCTTTTACTGCTAATTTCGTTTTCAACGTATTCAATTACCGTACCAATGCTTTCTGTTGCAAACATTTGCTTTGCATTTAACAATATTTTATTTAGAAAAACAGCTTGTTTTTTAGCTGTTTCGCTTAAGCGTTCGTTACGTGAACTCATTGCCAAACCATCTTCTTGTCGGTGAATTTCTACACCAACAATTTCAATATCCATATGAGCTTTCTCAACCATTTTGCGAACGATTTGCAATTGCTGAAAATCTTTCTCTCCAAAATAAGCACGCGTTGGCTGCACAATTTCAAACAGTTTTTTTACAATGGTTCCAACGCCATCAAAATGTCCTGGGCGGTTTGCACCTTCCATTTCGTTTTCCAACCCATCGTAATCAAATTTTTGAGCTACTGTATTTCCTTCATAAATATCATCAACACTTGGAGCGTAAATAATAATTTTATCAGAAAGCGATTTAATCAAATCTCTGTCACGATCTAAAGTTCTTGGGTATTTTTCTAAATCTTCTGCATTGTTAAACTGTGTAGGATTAACAAAAATACTTACCACTACTACATCGTTTTCGTTCAAGGCACGTTGTAATAATGATAAATGTCCGTTATGAATTGCCCCCATGGTAGGAACAAAACCAATAGTTTGCTTTTTTTGCGCAAACGGCTGCAAATACTCTTTTAAAAGGCTTTGCGCATGAAATATATTCATGATTTTAAAAATTTTGTGATTGCAAAATTAGCATATTACTTAATAATGTCGACATTTTTTTGTAATTTTGCCTCTTAAAAGCATATTTAATTTAATTAAAGAAGAATGAAAGACAAGAGGATATTGTATGTATCATCTGAAGTAGTGCCTTATTTACCTGAAAATGAA
>JBEBXO010000084.1:0-9071 GCA_040391585.1 Paenimyroides ummariense
TTATAAAATCCAAGCCCTAACTTTTTAACTTACACACTTGATGGGATAGTGTCTTCTTAAAGTTTTTTAAACAGAGTATTGTACTCTGTTTTTTTTTATGTTTATAATGAATTAATTACTAATTTCGGAATCTATTTTTAGTACAACAATAATTTTCGAAATGAATAAAAAATTCTTAAGCTTAAAAAGAATATCAGTACATATATTTACTGCAACTATTCTGCTATTTAACAGTAATGATGTTTTTGCTGTAAATTGTACACCATTTAATAAGTGTTCTTTATTAAAAGATTTACCTACCCCACAATATCAAAATAAAATAGGAACTTTTTCTGTTGATTTCACAAGATTAAATATAAACAAACAAGAATTACTCACAGATTTAAACAGTTATTTTGGTTTAAATTCACATCATTCTTTTAAATTACAAAGAGAATATTCTGACAATTTAGAAAATACCTATTATAACTTTATGCACTATTATAATGATGTAGAAGTTGAAGGAAATGCTGTTTTTGTACAAGTTAAAAATGATAAAATTCAGTATGTAAGCGGGCAAATGTTTGTTTTTAAAGATTTTAACACGGTTTCAAAAATTACCGATGATAAAGTTAAAGAAATTGCATACCAACATTTAGGTATTTCTGAAAATGTTACTGAAGGAGCTGTTGAAAATCTTGTGGTTAAAATTGAAACAGAAGAAACTGTTACGGTTAAATTAGTAAAGAAAATTAATCTAACATCTATTCTTCCGTTAACAAGTAAAGATATATATATAGATGCACAAAATGGGAATGTATTGTATGATATCGAAAAAGTTCATAAGGCAGATACACAATCTACAAGTACTACATTATATAGAGGTACACAATCTATAACCGTTGATTCGTACAGTGGAAGTTACCGTTTAAAAGATAACGCAAGAAATATTCATACAAAAAACGGTAGTGGTTTAGATGGAACAGTATTATCGACAGGAGAACTTAAAGGGGCTACAGAATACACCAACAGTACTGCTAATTTTACAGGTAACGCAACAAAGCCCGCTGTAGAAGTACATTGGGGTATGGCAAAAACCTATGATTATTATAAAAATATCCATAACAGAAATAGTTATGATGGGCAAGGATCTATTGTTAGAAATTACTACAACCCGCCTTCTATGATAAGTGATGCCGACAATGCAGGAGCGTTAGATGGTCAAGGAATTGTAGGTATGGTTTATGGTGCTGGCGCACAGTATTTCTCGCCAGTTGTAGCTTTAGATGTAGCAGGACACGAATATTCGCATCTTGTTGTAAGTAGAAATGGTTCAGGTGGGTTAAACTATCAAGGAGAATCTGGTGCGCTAAATGAATCATTTGCTGATATGTTTGGAACTGCGATTGAATTTTATGTAAATAATAATCCTAACTGGACTATTGGTGAAGGTTTGTGGAAAGTTTCACAGGTTACGCCAAATTATATGAGAAGCTTATCTGATCCTAATTCTGCACCAGCAATAGCTGATTTACAACAACCAGATACTTATAAAGGAACTTACTGGGCAAGTACAACTTCTGCAGTGGATAATGGTGGAGTTCACATAAATAGTGGTGTAGGTAACCATTGGTTTTATTTGTTAAGCGTAGGTGGTACAGGTGTAAATGATTTAGGAAAAAATTATTACGTTAACCCAATTACTATTCAAAAAGCAGAAAAAATTGCCTATAAAGCTTTAACAAGTGGTTTGTCTAAAACAGCTAAATATATTGATGTTTATAATGCTACTAAAACAGCTGCTGCCACTTTATATGGGGCGAATTCTAACGAATGGGAACAAGTTGTTAATGCTTGGTATGCTGTAGGAATTGGTGATGCGCCTGCATCAACTACAAATTACGAAATGCAGTCTAAATTAAAAGTATATCCTAACCCAACAACAGGTGACGAAGTTACAATTGAATCTAATTTAACGGGTGATGTAACTGTTGAAATATTCGATTTAAGCGGAAAAAAAGTTTTGGCTCCTACTATGTTGCAAAACCAGACTACCATTAATGTTTCGGCTTATAAAACAGGCATATATCTTTTGAAATTTAAATCAAATGAAGGAGAATATTCTCACAAATTAATGATTAAATAAATATAATTTAATATATTTAAATTGAATTAAGGTTAACGATAAATCGTTAACCTTTTTTAATTCTATACTATGGATTTTAATTTTGTTTCAGATCATTGGGAATCACTAGATTTACTTAAGGCAGCCTCCTCGTTAATTATTGGAATGGTTTTAGGTGCCGAACGTGAACTTAAAGATAAAGCTGCCGGTTTGCGTACCATAACTTTAATTTGTTTGGGAAGCACGCTTTTTACATTACTTTCGTATAAATTGGGAGTAGGCGAATCTGAAGACGCAACGCGTATTGCATCTTACGTAGTAAGTGGTATTGGTTTTTTGGGTGCTGGCGTTATTTTTAAAGATGGTTTCTCTATAAACGGATTAACAACTGCAAGTATTATATGGATTGCCGCAGCAATTGGAATGAGTATTGGTTTTGGACAGTTTTATATTGCTTTTACTTTTTTAATCGCAAGTTTAGTAATTATTCATTTAGGTGGATTTATCAATAAAAAGCTGCTTGCCATGATTGCTTTAAAAAACATTGAATTACAATTAAATAAACAAGATTATAAAAACAGAAATGAATTAGAAGCTGCTATAAATACCTTTTGTAAACGAATTGAATTACGACAAATGGAAGAACAAGGTACCACCATAATTCTGCATTACGAATGTAAGGTTTACACAAAAAAACTTAATGATCTTGAAAATTATTTAGTTGGTAATGATGTTGTTAACTGTTTTAAGATGTTGTAAATATAATTTTTCCTAAAAGCATTTGTTTAACTGTTTCGTTCCATTCGTTGTTTAAAATGCTTAAAACCATAGTGTCGCGTCGAACACCTGTTTTAGGGCAAATAGCATTGCTGCGTAAAACACCGTCAACCGTACAGCCAATACTTAATAAGGCATTTATACTGCGTAAATTTTCTGTGTATGCTCTAAACTCTACACGAACCATTTGCATTTTTTCAAAAGCAAATTCTAAAAGTAACCATTTGCAATGTTTGTTTACACCTGTTCCCTGATGTTCTTTTCCGTACCAAGTATAACCCATTTGCAGGCGGTTACTGTCTAAAAAAATATCACAATAACGGGTAGCGCCTACGAATTTGTTCTTTCTTTTATCGAAAACAGCAAAAGTATATTCTTTTTGATCGATTCTTTTCTGAATGGCTATTCCAATATATTTGTTTAAATTTTCGGGCGTGTCGCATTTAACCATAGAATATTCCCATATTTCTGGTTCGTTTAGGGTATATTCTAAAAGTTCTTCATAGTGCTTTGCCGATAAAGGCTCTAGCTTTACAAAATCATTTTCAAGAATATAATCTTCGTTAAAATCGAAATTAATCATTAAGAGTATTGTGAAACTTATTCAATTATGCTATTAAAGAAAACCTTGCAGTTATTGTCAAAATCAGTGTCTTTTAAAAGGTTTAGTGCTTTAGAACTTATTTTTTCGTAATCTTCTTTTTCAAGCTGATCTTTAAAAATATCGTTATAAACATTACTAATTATACCAAAAACACCTTTTAGCTCCTCGGGTTTTATTTCTTTATTTTTTGCAAATATAATCCTTAAAAAGTTAGCTGCAACATAGGCTGCAATTTCTATTGCATGGTTAATTGAAATTTTACCTTTTAAACTTTTGTGATAAAGAAGTGTTTCTAAATCTTTTTGAATTAAATGTTCTATGTTTGATGAGTTCATATCTTTTTTAAGCTAAAAAAAACCTGCTTTGAACAGGTTTTAGTTTTTATTAATGACAATTTTTATCGAGATGTTTTTTTACCGAGCCATTGGCGCAGTTAGGAATATCGTTGTATTCGTATAATTTTTTTACCGTTTCGCCGTTTTCAGTTGTGGTGTAGGTAATTTCTTCGCGAGTGGTGTAGCCATCGCCGTCATCATCTAAATCTAAAAAATTTGGTGTTCCGTCGCCATCTGTATCATCATCCCATAAATCACCATTTCCGTTTACGTCTTCGTACTTCGATAAAATACCATCGCCGTCATGATCGGCATCATTTTTTGTAATTAATGTAATATCAAAAATTAACGGAGCGTATTGGGCAATAGATCCATTACCTGAACTGAAATAGCCCAAACCTGAAGGAATAAATACCAAAACTCTACCTGGGTTCTCGTAAGTGTAGGTTCCGTCACCGTTATCTGTGATAGCTGTAGCTGTTTTTATTTTTTCTAAAATTTGTCGATAACCCGAAATAGTTTCTGTGTACGTAGAATAAGCTGGGTACGCGCTCCAAAAACCAAATTGGTAGGTATCAAAAACACTTTTATCTAAATTATATCCTGTGTATGATGTAAACGCATTGTCGTGAATCATGGGTGTTTCGCCACCGCCTTCATTTAAAATTAAATAATAAATTTTGTATTCTACAGCATCATCTTGTTTTTGTAAACCATTAGAATTTGTATAATACGGAAGATTTTTTACAGTTATTGATTGTAAAGGAAAATCGGTTTGCTTCCAAATAGAATTATTAGCTTCGGAAGCTACGGTTTCAAAATTCACACCTTTTTCTAAAACTTCCACACTGTTGGTTTTTAAGAAGGTTTCAATTTCTTTAATATTTTCATTGAAAACTTCTTGTCTGTCACGATCTGCTATTACTTTAGAGTCATCATCTGATTTACAGTTCCAAAGCAGTAAAGAACCTGCACAAATTATAGCCGATGTAAAAAATCTTTTCATTTAACTTAAATTAATGGCGCAAGATACAATTTTCATTTATTTTTGTTTAAAAATTAACCCAAAATTATAATATAAACATGCGTGTAGATAAATATTTGTGGTGTATAAGGATTTTTAAAACCCGAAGTATCGCAACCGAAGCTGTTAAAAAAGGGCATGTTTCTGTGAATAATCAACAAGCAAAAGCGTCACGAGATGTTTTTGCAGGCGATAAAATTCAGGTTCGTAAAGATCAGATAAATTATCAGTACACAGTTTTAGATATTCCACAAAATAGAGTAGGAGCCAAATTGGTAGAAATGTATCGTAAAGATGAAACGCCGCAGGAAGCTTTTGAACATTTAGAACTTTTAAAACTGGCGAAAGAACATTACAGGTTAAAAGGCGACGGTAGACCAACAAAAAAAGACCGCAGGGAAATTGACGGTTATTTAGATGATGAATCGTATTTTGAAGAATTAAAAAATGAAACTGAATAAAGAATATTGGTCTAAACGTTACGTTGAAAACAATATCCCTTGGGATGCCGGTACAATTACCACGCCTATTAAAGAATATGTAGATCAGCTAAAAAATAAGGAACTTAAAATTTTAATTCCGGGTTTAGGTAATGGATACGAATTAGCTTATTTGTATGCCAACGGATTTAAAAATGTGTATGGATTGGATATTTCTGACGAACCAATCGAAAATTTTAAAAGAAATAATCCCGATTTTCCAAAAGATCAATTAATAGTTGATGATTTTTTTAAGCACGACAATCAGTATGATTTAATAATAGAGCAAACTTTTTTTTGCGCTTTACCCACAGAAGTAAGACCTTTGTATGTAGCTAAAATGTACGATTTGTTAAAAGTAAATGGTAAATTAGCTGGGGTTTTATTTTCATTTCCGTTAACAACACAAGGTCCGCCTTTTGGTGGCAGTAAAAACGAATATCAAAAATTGTTTGTCGATAGCTTTTTATTAAAAACTATTGAAACATGCTATAATTCTATAAAACCCAGACAAAACAACGAACTGTTTATTATATTTAATAAAAAATGAAAGAAAACATTATACTTACACAGCAGCAAATACAGCAAATAACCAAGCGTATTGCTTATCAAATTTACGAAACCTTTGTAGACGAAACCGAAATTGTAATTGCGGGTATTGCCAATAGTGGTTATACTTTTGCACAAAAAATTAGTGACGAAGTTTCTAAAATATCAAATATAAAAGTTGTTTTAGGAAAGGTAGAAGTGAACAAACAAAATCCATTACAAGAAATTAAAACCGATTTGCAAAAAGCCGATTATGAAAATAAGGCTATTGTTTTGGTTGATGATGTAATGAATTCGGGAGCCACATTGGTTTATGGCGTAAAATACTTTTTAGAAGTACCTTTGAAAAAGTTTAAAACTGCGGTTTTAATAGACAGAAGCCATAAAAAATATCCTGTAAAGGCAGATTTTAAAGGAATATCTTTATCAACATCAAGTTTAGAACATATTCAGGTAGTTTTTAAAGAAACAGAAGAATATGCTTATTTAAGTTAAAAAAAAGCCTCGAAATATTTTTTTCGAGGCTTTTTTTGATTGTTATTTAATTTCATATATTACTTCAACCCAACCATTTCTTGTTCCGTTGGTCGATTCAAAATTGTAGTAATAAGTACCGGTTGGTACTATTTCTCCGTTCATTGTTTGCCCATACCATTGGTTGGTGTAACCTATTCCGTGTTGATAAACCAAAGAACCTGCACGGTTGTAAATGCGTAATTTTGTAATACCAAATGCCGTAAGATCCCAAGTGTCATTTAAACCATCGCCGTTTGGTGAAATACCTTTAGGAACCAAACAGTCGTTATTATAAACAGTAAACTGTGTTTCGTAAGTACACTGGTTAAAATCTGGATATTCATCATTTACAAACATACTGTTGCCGTAAATGTATATGGTTCGTATTCCGTAAACAATAGCATCGGCATTATAAGCGCTTAAACGTTTACCTTGCCCATTAGGTTCTGTGAAATAATTATATCCCAAAGGCAACGGTTCTAAAATATAAGGTTCACATTCTGCATTAAACATGTCGTTCCGTACAATTCTTCGTTTAGAATCAAGGTTTAATTCAGAAACAATGAAACATTCTTTCTCGTTTTCAATTCTAATATAAATGGTTTCTTGCGTGTTAAACGGAACTTTGTATTGGTTAGGATTTGTAATTTCGTTTATTTTATCAATAGCATCATTTCTTGTGGTGTAAAAACTGTAACCGTATAGGTCTTTATCTTCTTCCTCAAGATAAAAATCGATAGATTTTTCTAAATCATACACCAAGCCGTCTGCTACTTCTTCTGCACAAAATTCGGAATATTCTATTTTTTTAGGTGGGAAACCTAAGGTGTCTACTTTTAATTTCAGCGGAACAACAATAGGACATTTACCATTAATTGTTATTTGAATGTAGATGGTTTTTGATCTTGACAGATAATTAGTGGTATTGGTAATGAAATTTTCGTTACCAGCTAAAGCATCTTCTTCATTTTCGTAGTATTTGTAAACCGGTTTTGTTTTGTTTTCATCGTTAATGATTCTTTCAATATCGGTAAAATCAAAATATTCATCTTTAGTTTGATCAAAATCACAAACTTCAATTTCCAAATCAACATCTGGTACTTTTGCTACTTCGTTTACAATAAAATCAATTTCTGTAACACGCGCTAACAAACCGTTGGCACGTTTAAAACGAGCGTATATTTTTTTAGGGCTGTCGTCAACCGAAACATCATAAGGTGAAAGTAAAACATTGTTGGCTGCTAACGTATTGGCATCGGCAGCTGATGCAAAGAAATCAATAGTAAACGTTTTGTTAATGTTGTTAATTTCGTCTTTAATCTGATTTAAATCAAACGATTCTTTTCCGTCTTTGTCCCAGTCACAAACTTCGTACGTTTTTCCAATCACGGTGCAATTTAATACAGCATCGCCCCCAAAAGATAAATTATAACTAGGTGAGCTTTGATAGTGATCAATAGCAATTAGAATTCCATCTCCAGGTACTACATCGTACCAACGAACCATTCCTGGAATAACTCCTGTTAACGGAGGCGCAGCTGCCATACCTTCACATAACTGTGTTGGTTCAAGCATAGATAACCCAATACTATAAGTGTTGATTCCAACTACCGTGTTTTGTGAACCTCTATCACTTGGTCCTAAATTAAATAAATTAGGGTTTAACCACGAGCCAAAATCAAAATCCACTTGAGTTGACGGTAAAATTTCAAATGTAAATGTTGACCCAGACTCAATTTCTACGTAATATAATGTAATGGCTGAAGATAAGGGTTGGGTACTACAAGAAATCATTAAATTATTGTAGGTGTTAGTAGTAGGATTGGTTCCTTGTAAAGTTTGACCCGAACATAAGTTGATAATATCAGAAGGTTTTATGTTTTGGCTATAAGTAAAATAAAAACCCATTAATAACAGTAAGCTGGTAATAGTATATTTCATATAGTGAGATTTATAACTCTAAATGTAAATTAAAATATCAACAAATTAAATATTTTTTTGAATTATTATTGAAATTTCGTTACAGATGTCATTAATAACGTTGTTGTTAACATCAATTTTGTATTTAGAAAAGTTGTAAAAATAACTGCGCTCAAACAAATGCTGGGCTATAAAGTTATGTGTGTCATCAATATCGTCTATTAAAGGTCTTCCTGTTTTGTGTTTTAATCTGTCTGCTAAAGTTTTAATGCTTGCTTTTAAATAAAAAGATAACACATTAGCATCTTGTAAATGTAAATGATTATTGGCATAACATGGTGTACCGCCGCCTAAACTAATAATTAATGATTTGTTTTCTTTTAAAAGTTCGTGAAAACAATTGCTCTCTAATTTTCTAAAATAGATTTCGCCTTTCTGTTTAAATATTTCAGAAATCTTTAAATTTTCTTTTTGTTCAATAAAATGATCTAAATCTATAAAATCAATATTTAATTTTTGGTTCAGTTTTTTGCCAATGGTAGTTTTACCACTTCCCATGTATCCAACCAAAATAATTTTTTTCATAGTTAAATTAGTGTTTGTTAGTTGATTAAGTTTTGGTTTTTAAAAAACATTAAAATTATATAAAATATATCACTAAAGTATTAAAAAAGTGTATTATATTTGCACCCGCAATTACGTTAGTAATTAAGACTCGATAGCTCAGTTGGTAGAGCACAACACTTTTAATGTTGGGGTCCTG
>JBEBXO010000085.1:0-9013 GCA_040391585.1 Paenimyroides ummariense
AAGCCGGAGTTGTTAGAACCGATAAATCGTTTGAAGGAATTGTTTTTAAAGGTGTCGATAAAAATTACCAGTGGAATTATTTGGAAGATTATTTAACCGAAGGAAAATTGCCGGAATATAAAGCGGAAGGAATGACCAATGAAGTGATTGTTTCGGGCTATTTAGCCAACCGTTTAGAATTAAAAGTAGGCGATAAGTTGGATACTTATTTTTTAAAGAACGATAACGAAGGCTTGCCAAATGTGCGCGCTTTTACCATTTCGGGAATTTACGATTCGGGTTTTCCGCAGTTTGATGAAACATTTATCATTGGCGATTTAAAGCATATTCAGCGTTTAAACAAATGGCAACAGGACGAAGTTGGCGGGTTTGAACTTTTCGTGAACGATTTTACAAAGATCGATACTATTGCAGATAAAGTGTACAGCCATATTCCATCTACATTAAACAGCGAACCAATAACAAGCAAATATTTTAATATTTTTGACTGGCTCAAAGTGTTCGATTTAAATATCTACATCATTGTTGGATTAATGATTTTAGTTGCCGTTATTAATATGATTGTTGCTTTACTGGTTCTTATTTTAGAACGAACACAAATGATTGGTATTTTAAAAGCTCTGGGTGCAGGTAATTGGACTATTCGCAAAATTTTTGTTTACAATGCAACGTATATCGTATTTGTTGGATTATTAATAGGAAACGCAATTGGTTTAGGTTTGTTACTTATTCAAAAATATTTCGGTATTATTACTTTAGATCCAACACAATATTACGTAAAAGTGGCACCTGTGTATATTTCGCCTGTTTATATTATTTTAATAAATGTTGTCTTGGTAGTTTTATGTTATTTAATTATGCTGATACC
The DNA here is from genome assembly GCA_040391585.1 of Paenimyroides ummariense. Lineage (GTDB taxonomy): Bacteria > Bacteroidota > Bacteroidia > Flavobacteriales > Flavobacteriaceae > Flavobacterium > Flavobacterium ummariense_A. The sequence goes on from JBEBXO010000085.1 coordinate 869, forward strand.
ATCGTACTTAATAACAAAAATTTCTCCGGTAAAGTCAATCAAGTTTCAATAATTGTAGGAATAATGATAAGCGAACATAATAGATTATAACAAAAAAGCTCCTTGCGGAGCTTTTATTATTTTTTTGATTCTTCTAAAGATACCTTACGGAATTCTTTTAAAAGTTTTTCAAGGTTTAAAGTCGATTTACGAGCTCTTGTACCTGCTGCTTTGTTTGCTTTTTCTGATTGTAACTGTGCGTCTTCGTTAAATGCCTGCATTTCGGCATTAATTTTTTCGATTAATTCTTGCATGATAGCTTTTTTAATTTTTTATAATGCTGCAAAAATAAACCTTTTCATTGTTTACACCCTATAAATGCTGCTTATTTTTACATCTTCTTTAAAACCACCAACTTTTCAGTTAACGTTACAATATCAAATCCAAAATGTTCGGCAATATATTCAAACGTTTTAAAAGTGTAAATAAAAACATGCGTTTGATCTTTGCGGTAGTACCAGTTTTTAAAATCGGTTTGGTTGTTATACAAATGCGTCTTTACAATTAAAAGTCCGCTTGGTTTTAAAATGTTGTGCAGTTTTGTAATCTCCTGTAAAGGATTATAAAAATGTTCAAACACTTCGCAACTAAAAATATAATCGTAGGTTTTATGTAGATACGAAGTATCCGGATAAAAATAAGGATCATACAAATTAATAGAAAAACCCTTGGCTTTTAACTGATGGGTAATAACAGGGCCTTTTCCGCAACCATAATCCAACCCAAGCATTTCGGTAGAACAGTATTGTAAAACAGTATTTGTAACAGGTGCAGTGAAATTCTGATAGCCACTATCGTTCACATCATTATTGTGCTGCTCGTAATGGTTTTTCTCTTTCGCTTCATCAAAATACAAATCATCCCGCTTTAAATACGCATGACAATTCGGGCAGATATAATAGTCTTCATCAGCCTTTTCGCTTAAAAAAGTAGTACAAAGCGTACAGTTCATTTTTGTAATTTTAATAGAGATAGTGGTTAAAGATACAACGAGTTAATTTGTAAAGCATTTTTTCTGAATGAGAAAACCGATAAAATTATAAATAAACCACATAGATACATAGATGTTTTTAAGTTATAGCTAATTTTAAGTTTTAGATAACTTTTATCTTCGATAAAAACATAGCTCAATTACCAAAGGTAATCTATGAGATCTTATAGAATAGTACTAACTATGAACCTATGTGGTTTAGAAAAGTTTAAATGAGATATATGTAAAAATAGTATCTTTGCTTTATGAACGAGCATTTAAATCCAACCAACGAAAATTATTCGAACGAAGAAATCGATGTAGAAAGAAAACTGCGTCCGCTCTCGTTTGATGATTTTGCAGGTCAAGATCAGGTATTAGAAAATTTAAAAGTGTTTGTAAAAGCAGCCAATTTACGCGGCGAAGCTTTAGATCACACCTTGTTTCACGGACCTCCGGGTTTGGGTAAAACAACTTTGTCTAATATTTTGGCAAACGAATTAAATGTAGGAATCAAGATTACATCGGGACCGGTGTTAGATAAACCAGGCGATTTAGCCGGTTTATTGACCAATCTAGAAGAACGCGATATTCTGTTTATCGATGAAATTCACAGATTAAGCCCTGTAGTTGAAGAATATCTGTATTCGGCAATGGAAGATTTTAAGATCGATATTATGATCGAATCGGGTCCTAATGCACGTTCGGTTCAAATCAACCTGAATCCTTTTACGCTGGTTGGTGCAACTACACGTTCAGGATTATTGACTGCGCCAATGCGTGCACGTTTCGGAATTCAAAGTCGATTGCAGTATTATAACATTGAATTATTATCGACCATTGTAGAACGTAGCGCAACCATTTTAAAAGTTCCTATTGATATGGAAGCTGCGATTGAAATTGCAGGTCGAAGCCGCGGAACGCCTCGTATTGCCAATGCGTTGTTGCGCAGGGTTCGCGATTTTGCGCAGATTAAAGGAAACGGACGTATCGACATTGAAATTTCGCGCTTTGCATTAAAAGCGTTGAACGTTGATAAATATGGGTTAGACGAAATGGATAACAAAATTTTATCGACCATTATTGATAAATTCAAGGGCGGTCCGGTGGGATTATCTACATTAGCAACTGCCGTTTCAGAAAATTCCGAAACCATTGAAGAGGTCTATGAGCCTTTTTTAATTCAGGAAGGATTTATTTACCGCACACCAAGAGGTAGAGAAGTTACCGAAAAGGCATATCAACATTTAGGTCATACAAATTCTGGTAAATTGGGCGGTTTGTTTAATAGCTATGAATAAATCTTTTAGTTTTTAATACACTGTATTTTTCTTTTATTTAACCACAATAGAAAATATAGTTATTTACGGATTTATTGGCAGGTTATAGAGAATAAAAGGTGTAATAGTTTTTATCATTGATAAAACACATAGTTAACTATTGTTATTTTGTAAGATACAAAAACTATGTAATCTTAATTTTTTTTAAGGTAAATATAGAATCTATGTGGTAAAAAACAACTATTTGTTTTTCAATTTATTACATATAAATAGATAATGCACTATGGGGTAATCGTTATATTTATCCGTGCATCTGTGGGAAATAGGTAGATCATGACTAACAAAGAAAAATATACACAGTTTATAAAACAGAAAGCCCAAGATTTGGGCTTTTCTTATTGTGGTATTTCGCAGGCTACTTTTTTAGAAGAAGAAGCACCGCGTTTAGAAAATTGGTTAAAAAACAACATGCACGGCGAAATGAAGTATATGGAAAATCATTTCGATAAACGATTAGATCCACGTTTACTGGTTCCCGGTGCAAAATCAGTGGTTTCTTTGTTATTGAATTATTTTCCTGCCGAACAACAAAATCAAGATTCTTATAAAATTTCAAAATACGCTTACGGCGAAGATTATCATTTTGTGATAAAAGACAAATTGAAAGATTTGCTACATTTTATTAACGATGAAATAGGCGAGGTCGATGGTCGTGTTTTTGTCGATTCTGCTCCAGTGTTAGATAAAGCTTGGGCAGCAAAAAGCGGTTTGGGCTGGGTTGGTAAAAACAACAATTTAATCCGTAAAACCGAGGGGTCTTTCTTTTTCGTAGCCGAATTAATTATTGATTTAGAGTTGATGTACGATACTGCTACAACCAATCATTGTGGTTCGTGTACCGCTTGTATCGATGCGTGCCCAACGCAGGCAATAGAATCGCCTTATATTGTGAATGGCAGCAAATGTATTTCGTATTTGACTATTGAACTGAAAGATGCCATTCCCGATGAATTTTCCGGCAAGTTAGACGATTGGATGTACGGTTGCGATGTTTGCCAAGATGTTTGTCCGTGGAACCGTTTTGCAAAACCAAATGCCGAACCACTTTTTAAACCAAAACCTACGTTGATTGATTACGACAAACAGCAATGGAACGATTTAACCAATGAATTGTTCAACGAAATTTTTAAAAAGTCGGCGGTTAAACGTACTAAGTTTTCTGGTTTAACTCGGAATATCGAGTTTTTAACGAAGGGTAAGGTATTATAATAAAAACGCTCTGTTGTGGTTACTCTCACAGAGCGTATCCAATGTTATATATGTAATTATTTGATTATTTTTTTACGACTTTTTCATTAATTATAATACCATCTGATGTTGTAAGCTTAAGAATATAAGTTCCCTTTGAAAGCATTGAAATATCTACGGTGTTATTTTGTAAAGTATCTTTGGAAAATACATTTCTCCCATTAATATCATAAAAAATAACTGATTTAATATCCGTGTGTTCTATGCCCGAAATTTGAATGACATTACTTGTAGGATTAGGGTATATTGCAATACTTTTTCTATCAAAACTTTGCGTTGATAAAGCCACCGTTAACGAAATATCATCAATGTATAAGTACGTACCAAAGCTATCCCCATTATTAATAGCCGGTTCAACTGTAACGGCTGTATGCGGTTTGAACCAACCTATCATTACATATTTTTCAGTGCCTGTTGCTGTAAAAGTTCCCGATACTTCTACCCAATTGTCCTTATCCGTTATGGTAGAAGTATACTCTATTTGCGGAGTGATATGGCTAAGCACTTCACTAGTAGGCAAACCGTTTGCAAATGGTAATTCTTCTACAAAGGCTGCTCCCAAATGGCTAACACCAAATGAAACATATTCGGCTACAGAAACAAACATACTAAAACTGTAGGTAATTCCGGCAGTTAAAGGGTTTTTTAATTCTTGAATTAAATACTCTGACCTATCAGGAATATTGGAGTTACTGTTATTATAATTACGTATAATCCCCATATATGCATTTCCTGTTTTTGCATCTTGATAGCCGGATACATTACTAGGCACACCAAATCCGTTTATTTGGGTGTCGCACGAATTGTAATAATCGGGGGTGTTTCTACCATTGCTGTTTATATCCGGGGGCATTACGCCATCGGCTTGCCAATGTTGAATATACAATCCGATTTCATAGGAAGCAGCGGTACCAAGACCAATATCCGGGCAATAATTATTATTAACAGCTTCAAAACTTGGATTTCTAATTAAATTGCCTTGTGCGTACGTTGCGCCTAAACTGCTTAAGGTAAATAAACAGGTGTTAAAAGATAAAATAATAAATCTGTTCATTCTCAAAGTATTTTAGGGTTAATAAATTCAAATATAAGATAAATAAATGTTAAGATAAATAAAATATGAGCAAATGTCAAATAAGTCAGTTTTGTAAAACCGAATAACAAACCAAAAACCTATTTTAATTAATCACAACAAACAGCAATGGAACAATTAAACAATTGAACGATTTAACCTATGAATTGTTCAATAAAATTTTAAAAAAAATCGTCTGTAAAACGAACAAAGTTTTCGGGTTTAATACGTAATATTGAGTTTTTAAGAAAAAATAACTTCAAAAAGTAAGTAAATCTTTTTTATTCTTCTGTTAAGGTTGGTATATTTGTTACTCAACAAAGAAGAAAATCATGCACAAAGATTCAAAAAGAAGAGAAGCTTTATTATATCACGCAAAACCAAAACCCGGTAAAATTGCCGTAGTACCTACAAAACCATATAGTACCCAACGCGATTTGGCGTTAGCATATTCTCCCGGAGTTGCAGAACCTTGTTTAGAAATCGAAAAAAATCCTGAAAACGCTTACAAATATACCGCAAAAGGAAATTTGGTGGCTGTTATTAGTAACGGAACCGCTGTTTTAGGCTTGGGTGATATTGGTGCGCAGGCATCTAAACCAGTAATGGAAGGTAAAGGCTTACTGTTTAAGATTTTTGCCGATATTGATGTGTTTGATATTGAACTTGATGTGAAGAATATCGACGATTTTGTAAAGATTGTAAAAGCTTTAGAGCCTACTTTCGGTGGAATTAATTTAGAAGATATTAAGGCACCTGAATGTTTTGAGATTGAGCGTCGTTTAAAAGAAGAAATGAACATTCCGGTAATGCACGACGATCAGCATGGAACCGCAATTATTTCCGGAGCGGCATTAATCAATGCATGCGAAATACAGCAAAAAAATATAAAAGACGTTAAAATTGTAGTAAATGGTGCAGGTGCTGCCGCTATTTCTTGTACACAAATGTATGTTTCGGTTGGTGCAGCCAAAGAAAACATTGTAATGTTAGATAGTAAAGGTGTTATTCGTGCCGATCGCGAAAACCTTGATCCATCTAAAGCTGTTTGGGCAACCAATCGTGACATTCATACTTTAGAAGATGCTATGAAAGATGCCGATGTATTCATTGGTCTTTCTGCTGCAAACGTACTTACACCGGATATGTTGAATACAATGGCAGCTAATCCTATTGTGTTGGCGATGGCAAACCCAAACCCTGAAATTGCGTACGATTTGGCTATGGATACCCGTAAAGATATCATTATGGGTACGGGTAGATCCGATTTTCCAAATCAGGTAAACAACGTATTAGGTTTTCCGTTTATTTTCCGTGGTGCGTTAGATGTTCGTGCTACAAAAATTAACGAAGAAATGAAACTTGCTGCGGTATATGCCTTGGCAAAACTGGCTAAAGAAACAGTGCCTGAACAGGTTAATATTGCATACGGAGCCAAGAAATTGAGTTTTGGTAAAGATTACATCATTCCTAAACCGTTTGATCCGCGATTAATGACCGAAATTCCGCCGGCTGTGGCTAAAGCAGCAATGGAATCGGGCGTAGCAACAGAATCTATTACAAATTGGGAAGCATACCGCGATGAGTTGTCAGACCGTATGGGATCAGACAATAAACTGGTTCGCTTGTTAATGAACCGCGCTAAATTAGATCCTAAAAAAGTGGTGTATACCGAAGCCGATCAGCTTAATGTTTTAAAGGCAGCACAGATTGCTTATGAAGAAGGTCTTGCTATTCCTATTTTGTTGGGAAATAAAGAAACCATTTTAGAATTGAAAGAAGAAATTGGTTTTGATGCCGATTTAATGATTATTGATCCTAAAACAGATGAGGAAAACCATCGTAGAAACCGTTACGCAGATTTCTTCTGGAATTCAAGAAAACGCAGAGGAATCACGATATTAGATGCTCAAAAACTAATGCGCGAACGCAGTTATTTTGCCTCTATGATGGTGTTACAAGGCGAAGCCGATGCCATGCTTTCGGGGTACTCACGCAGTTATCCTACTTCGCTAAAACCGGTGTTAGATTTAATTCCACGTGCCAACGGAGTGTCTAAAGTAGCATCAACCAACTTAATGCTAACCAATCACGGACCAATGTTTTTGGCAGATACAGCTGTGAATCCTAATCCTACCGCAGAAGAAATCGCAAAAATCGCATTAATGACAAGTCATGTAGTTAAAATGTTTGGTTTTGATCCAGCAGTTGCCATGATTTCGTACGGAAACTTTGGATCTTCTAAAGAAGAAACACCTAGAAAAATGCGTCGTGCGGTTGAAATTTTACATGAACAGCATCCAGAAATGATTGTTGATGGTGAAATTCAGATGGATTTTGCTTTAAACCAGCAAATGTTGAAAGAAAAGTTTCCTTTTTCTAAATTAGTCGGTAAAAAAGTAAATACTCTGGTTTTTCCTAATCTAGACACGGCAAATACAACCTATAAAATGCTGAAAGAATTAAACGGAGCGACATCTATCGGACCTATTTTATTAGGGTTAGATGCGCCTGTACACGTATTTCAGTTAGGGGCAAGTGTAGATGAAATGGTAAATATGACAGCGGTTGCGGTTATTGATGCACAAGAAAAACTGGCACGCAAAAAAAACAGCTAGATTTATAAAATCAACCAAAGCCTTTTAACGTTAAATTATTAATAATTTTTTTTCTATTTTTGAAGAAATTAAAAGAAAAAGAATGATTGCGTTTTTAAAAGGTCGTTTGGTAGAAAAAACTCCTACAGATATTATAATAGATTGCAACGGAATTGGCTATCAGGTTCATATTTCGTTGCATTCTTATTCTTTAATTAAGGATGCCGAAGCAATTCATATCCATACTTACCTGCAAATTAAAGAAGACGCACATATTTTATACGGTTTTATAGAAAAAACAGAACGCGAACTTTTTAAACTGTTAATTTCTGTTTCGGGAATTGGTGGCAATACAGCACGCAACATGCTGTCGTACATCACCCCAAATGATCTAATTCAGGCTATTGCATCAAACGATGTAAAAAGCATACAGTCTATAAAAGGTATCGGACTAAAAACTGCGCAGCGCGTTGTTCTTGATTTGCAAGAAAAGGTGCTTAAATTGTACGGTTTGCAAGATTTATCTGCTACCGTAAACAATACAAATGCAGAAGAAGCGTTATCTGCTTTAGAAGTTCTTGGTTTTGTACGCAAAACTACCGAAAAAGTGGTTAAAAAAATCGTAGAACAAAATCCGGAAGTTACGGTAGAGCAGATTATTAAATTGGCATTAAAAGGATTGTAGCATTTTGAAAGCATCTTCACGAATATACCTTTATTTAAAATATATGTTGGTTGTTATCTTTTTGGGTAACACCGCACCGGCATTGGCGCAGATCGATGAAACCGAAAAAGAAGAAGAATCCGTGATTATTCGCGGTGCTATTTCTTTGAAAGATGTAGACAGTATCATGAAAATGTACACCTACGATCCGGTTT
>JBEBXO010000086.1:0-8818 GCA_040391585.1 Paenimyroides ummariense
TTTACACTGGTCACTTTAAACCAGAATACACTGGTCACATTCACCAGAATCTACATGTGGTCTCTCAATTAAAAATTCTTCAATTTGTCCAATTTCAGGATTTTTATCTAAATCAATAGTTTTATTAATTATTTCCAAAACTATTTTACGAGCAGTTTTTAAACTTGCTTTATGTTTATAATAATGAAAAATATCTTGTAATTTGTTTTCAGCAAGTTGAGTCCAAAAAATTCTAACTCCATTTTTGGATTTGATTTTTTAAGTCTTTAGTAGAAACTAGTTTATTGTTTTTTTCGTCATCTAAAGCCTGATCTATTTCTTTATTTAATTGATTTAAAGACATCGGTTTTAAATTTTGCTCAAAAACTTCTGAATTATTTTTATGAAGAAAACTCTCTAAAGCACTGATAACTTTTTCATTATCAATTCTCAAGAATTCTTGAATGAGTGATAGTTTACGTGCTTCTAAATTCATAATTTTTAAATATAATCAATTAATCAAATTTAAACAAAATTTTGAATTTATACAAAGTTTTTTCAATTGGTTTCGTATAACGTTTCGAGGCTTGGCGACAGTGCGGGCTTGTATTGAGCGAACGTTCGATTCAGACCGAACTAAGCCAAAGCCAATTTTAGTGGCTTTTGGCGACGCCCGTAAAGGCATTTGAGAATCCCAAGGGTAATGGCGGTACGAAAGTCACGCAATAGAATCGTAGCTGGCTGGCGACAACTCGGTTTTCATCGAAAGAGCCACACCACACTTCAAAACCTAGCACAACGGCTCAATGCTCAAAGTAAAGGACTCATTCGCTATTTTGGTGTGCTTAGTCTTTGGCGGTTGCGGGGTTTGTTTCGACATTTGGAGTATCGACTTGCCAAGTTGGTAAAAGGATAATATAAAAGCATTATAAGCTATCATAAAGCTTATAACTACTTGCGTAAAATACAAAAGAGCTATCCGAACTTATTCTACCATTGGCGTATTATAGGTTTAGGATAGCTGTGTACAATAAAGTTTGTATATCAAACCGATGGCAAGGTAATCGTGTGATAATCATTTAATCCGTGGTAAACATTGTGAAAAATGTAGATTTTGATTATAAACAGATCAATGATTTAATAAATCAACAACTGAATGTATCACATTCAGTAATCCGTGTACATTTTTATACGCTATCAAAATAACATTTATAAATCCTTTATAATCCGATTATACGTGGTAGTTAACCTTATGTTTTTCATGCCGCAGGCATCTTTTATATTCTATGTTTTCAACTTGTTGAAAAACTATTTAATCTCTTACGTTTAATCAGATCTATTGTGTCTATGTGGTAAATAAATGTTTGTTCAAGACATATCCATAACAAACAATACCTCTTGGAGGAGGGTGAGTGTATGCGTCGATTCGAGTGACATTTTGGAGCAGCGCGAAAAAATGTTGTATCGAGAACTATTACGAGTTTATAGAACTGTTCACCAGCAATCATCTGAATGTATCACATTCAGTCATCAGTGCACATTTTTATGCGCCGTCAAAATAACATTTAATTAATCCTTTATAATCTGTGCATCCGTGGTAGTTAACCTTATGTTTTTCATGCCGTAGGCATCTTTTATATTCTATGTTTTCAACTTGTTGAAAAACTATTTAATCTTTTACGTTTAATCAGATCTATTGTGTCTATGTGGTAAATAAATGTTTGTTCAAGACATATCCATAACAAACAATACCTCTTGGAGGAGGGTGAGTGTATGCGTCGATTCGAGTGACATTTTGGAGCAGCGCGAAAAAATGTTGTATCGAGAACTATTACGAGTTTATAGAACTGTTCACCAGCAATCATCTGAATGTATCACATTCAGTCATCAGTGCACATTTTTATGCGCCGTCAAAATAACATTTAATTAATCCTTTATAATCCGTGCATCCATGTTAAAAATAAATGTTTGTTCAATATAAATTCCCCTTATAACCATCTAACTTTATAAGAACTCAACACCTCAACAAAAAAGTCGACTACCTCTAATTTCTTTTCTTCCAGTTTTTAACATAATCAAATACTTGGTTGTACGAAAATTCACCAAAATAAGCGTTGTAATCGCCATTCGGAAAAATAATGACGAAACTTGCGTTTTGATAATGGTATTCACTAAAAAAACGTTTTTCTATTTCATTATTTGGATCTTTTTTCCAATCGATCCTTTTATTTCCTTCGTAAACGAATTGCGAAGGTTTTTTAAAAACATTCAATACTTGTCCGTTAATTTCTTTTTCAAGTTTATGTTTAAATTTCAAATATTCTTGGTGGGTGTTGTCAAGTTCTTCATCAGAAATTAATCGATTGGTCGTGTTACTGATATCAGCACCGGGCGAATACCAAATAAATAAAGGCGAATTATAATGGTAGTTTAAATTCAGTTCGTTGTTTAGTAAAGTAATAAGTCCTTTATAATCATTGATTTTTCCAGATTTTTCTCTTTCTTTAATCAATCTGTAAACAGTTCCGTCATCGTTTTGCCCAACCGAGTTTCCTTTGCTTTGTATACGGTTAAATTCACTGTAACTTATTTCTTGTCCGTTAAAATCAAGATATTTTATTTTTGATACTTGGGAAAACGAAACAACAGGAAAAATGGTAAATAATAATAGTTTGATAGTTTTCATAACACAGCAATTTATTCAAATATAAAAAAAATTGTCTTTAAATCAATCACGCCAGATCATTGCCAAAAAATTCCAATAAAAAACGATATATTTGCAACGTTTTTAAATTTCGATACAAAATATTATAACTATATGAAAGCAGGTATTGTAGGATTACCAAACGTAGGAAAATCAACTTTGTTCAACTGTTTGTCTAACGCAAAAGCACAAAGTGCCAACTTCCCTTTTTGTACCATTGAACCTAATATTGGGGTGGTAAACGTACCAGATCCTAGAATTAATAAATTAGAAGAATTGGTAAAACCAGAGCGTGTACAAATGGCTACTGTTGATATTGTTGATATTGCAGGTTTGGTTAAAGGTGCAAGTAAAGGTGAAGGTTTAGGAAACCAGTTCTTAGGAAACATTCGTGAGTGTAACGCCATTATTCACGTTTTGCGTTGTTTTGATAACGATAATATAGTACATGTTGATGGTAGTGTGGATCCTATTCGCGATAAAGAAACCATTGATATTGAGTTACAGCTAAAAGATTTAGAAACGGTTGAAAAACGTTTAGAAAAAGTAAAAAAAGCAGCTAAAACAGGTAATAAAGAGGCACAGGTTGAAGCGGCTTTATTAGAACGCATCCGTGAAACCTTACTACAAGGTAAATCGGCTCGTACGGTTGTGGCTCAAAATAACGATGAAGAAGAGTTGTTGAACGATTTTCAATTGATTACTGCAAAACCAGTTTTATATGTATGTAACGTTGACGAATCTTCAGCAGTTAACGGAAATGTGTATGTAGATAAGGTAAAAGAGTTGGTGAAAGACGAAAATGCCGAAGTTATTATTTTATCGGTTGGTGCCGAAGCGGATATTACCGAATTGGAAAGCTACGAAGAACGTCAGGTTTTCTTGGAAGATATGGGCTTGTCTGAACCAGGTTCATCGGTACTTATTCGTGCAGCTTACAAATTGTTAAACTTGCAAACGTATTTTACTGCAGGTGTAAAAGAGGTAAGAGCGTGGACTATTAAAGTAGGCGATACTGCGCCAAAAGCTGCGGGTGTAATCCATACCGATTTTGAGAAAGGATTTATTCGTGCCGAAGTTATTGCTTTTGACGATTACGCAAACTACGGATCGGAATCTAAAGTAAAGGAAGCCGGAAAGTTACGTGTAGAAGGTAAAGAATATATAGTGAAAGACGGCGATATAATGCATTTCCGTTTTAACGTGTAAATAGTTTAAGAGCCGAATGTTAAATTCGGCTTTTTTTATAATCTTTTTTCTACATTTGGTGCAAATCAAAAAAACACCATGAATAAACTATTTTTATTTTTACTGCTGGCAATCTGCACGTTAAGTATTACTTCGTGTGCTACTTTTTTAAATGACAACTATACACACATTACTGTTTATTCAAACGTTAAAAATGCTGCTATTGTTTTAAACGATACTGTGTATGCTTCACCAGCATCTATCAAGGTTAAACGCGATAGCAACCCTTTAAAGTTTACATTAAAAAACGACAGCCTCAATCTTTCTAAAGAGTTTTATGTTAAAAATAAAATGAGCGGTATTTTTATTTCAGGAAACGTACCAATGGTTTTGGGGGCTCCTTTTGGCTTGTTGACAGATTTAACCAATAAAAAACGATTTACTTATCCGGAAGTTATCCAGCTGAATTATTTTGATGAAAATTTATCAGAAAAAGAATTAAAAGAGGCTAAAAAAAATTACCATAGAGAAAACTGGGATTTCATGGAAGATCATGCCCAGCAACTTCGTAAAGAAGAACGTGTAAAAGCATTTCAGCGCAATATTTTAAGGGAAAAAGGCGATTTGGTTGCTAATTATATTTTACCGGGTTATACTCATTTTTTAATGAATCCCGAAGGTCCGAAAATACATACTGCCGGATTGATGAAAGTAGGTTATGGTTTAGATTATTTTTATAAAGACCATAAATTTTTGAATGCAGATGTAATTTTTAAAACCAATTTCATCGATCCTGTTATTTCTCTGATGGGGTTAGATTTATTTATACTTAACCCCGAATTAAGTGTTACCAATAACCATCGTTTTAATCGATTTGAAGTAGGGTACGGACTTTCGCTTCAATATTTTTTCTATAATTCGTTTGATAATTGTTGGAATTGTGATAATGAACCAAGTTTTGTAGGAGAAATGCTTCCAAACAAAAAACCTGATATTAAAGAAAGCTATTTTTCTATAAGTCCTAAAATTAAAACGGCTTACCAGTTAAATCGCAGGTTATATGTCGGTTTGTTTTATCAGCCATCGGTTATTAAATTCTCAAATACTAATAACAATACTAAAGTTGATCATATTTTTGGTATCGATTTTAGATTCAAAGCAAAAACAGCAAAAATAAAAACACAATAAATTGAAAACATTATTTAGAATTTCAGCACTACTGGTAACGGTTGGTTTCACATCGTGCAGTACCATTTTTTCTACTAAAACACAAAAATTACATGTGTTTTCAAATGCAGATAACGCACAGGTAACCGTGAACGATTCGGTTTATAATTTACCTGCTCAAATTTACGTTGCACGTAGTAAGGAACCTTTGGAAATAGCGTATCAGTCTGAAAATAAACAAATCGATACTGTTTTTAAAGCAAAACACAGTCCGCTGTTTTATTTGGGAAATATTTTAAATGCTCCCGCGTTTGGGGCAGGTTATGTGGTTGATTTAGCCAATCAAAATCGTTTTAAATACAGAAAAAACATCTATTTTAACGATAAAGACAGTTTAGAAATATACGAATTTAGAGCCGACAGGTATCTTGCCGAACATAATATTGCAGATGAAGAGCAAAGACAACATATCCACGAGAAATTCAAAAAGGATTATTTGGCTGCTGCTGCAAACAGAAAAATAAGACAGGAAAAGGAATTCAAACGTTTCAACCCAACCGAAGGAACGGTTAAATTCAACATACAACCGCCTACTCTTTTTTTTGCAGGTGTATCTACAAAAAACGAGAATGTTAATCAATTTTCTAATACTCTTGGCGGCTTTGGTTTAGGCGTTGGGCTTGATTATTACTATAAAAACAATCAATTTCTAGGAATAGAGGGATCAGCTCGAAGTAATGTATTTAATCTAATTACCGGACCTAGTGATTATATTAGTGTTGCAAAATATGATTTATCTTTGCGAAAAGGTCATCGTTTAAAGCGTTTTGAAGTAGGGTATGGAATATCTTTTGTTAATACTTATTTTAATTATGCAACGCCTAGTTATTATGATGTCCATGATGATAGAAATTGGCATGATGGTGTAACACATACATCATTAGGCTTTTCAACCTTGTTCAACTATCAGTTAACTTCGGTAATGTTTGTAGGTATTCGTTACAATCCGTCTGTTTACAGTTTCAGAAAAACAGGAAATGGTTTTGATTATGAACACGTATTGGGAATTGATTATAGAATTAAATTTTAACATGTACACTCGTTTCAATTTTCATAAAAACACTTTTGCCGTTTTTAAAAAAACCGAACAGCCAAATGGCTTTATAAAACCTCACTACATCAGCAAGCATGGTAGTCAGTATTTTTTTACGAATAATGGTGTTTACAGATACTCAAATCATTGGGGCAGGGTAGGAAATTGCAGATGGCGATTGGAAAACATTGATCACAAACAACAAACCAATTATTGGGGATTTTGTACGTGGCAACAATTTTATAGCAATGAAGAAGGTCTGCCCTTGTATTTTATTGAAAAAGTGTCTGAAAACAGTTATTCCTACAACCATAAAAAAAACGGCGAACAATGTAATGTGGTTTATCGTTCTGCTGCTGATACGGCAAAAGTTTTAAAAAAAATCAACGAAATTCAAGAAAGCAATGCTTGGGCAAAACATTTAAGTTACGATGATTATGATACTGTAAAAAAGCATTTTATCGAACAGCTTATAGAAACCAACAAACCATTCTTAAAAATTAAACAGGAATTTATCGCCTTAAAATAATTAAGGTTTTGTAATTTGAATATCCGTTTTTAGTCATAATCCAATAATATTAATAGTAATCATCCTGTGGGATAATTTATCTGTAGAATATATAAACAAATTCATTCAAATTATAGATATTTTCTTTTGATTTTGTGGTAATTTCCCAATATCTTTCGTTGGAATTAGTGATGGCACTATGAACCCATTTATCGCAGTTTTCATGACTTGTTTGTTATCTGAGTTTCTACGAATCAGTAATATAGTTTTATCAGTAAAAACGAACCTTTGTCATTAATAAATTCTTTCATTAATCTGTCCAATCTTTTGGGTGCAGCGCATTATGTCCGATTTTTTTTGCTGAATACTGTTTGTAAAAGAAAACTGAGGATTATTACTGCAAAAACCCCGATTGGATTTAACCACAGATAACTAATTACATCTAAATAATAAATATAAATAACTAATATTTGTGCCAGTAAAGCACCCCAAAAAGTAGCTTTAGCCTTAATATATTTAAAAAAGAATGCAATTAGAAAGATACCTAATACGGTTCCGTAAAAAATAGATCCAATAATGTTTACCAACTGAATTAAATTTTCGAAAAGGGTAATTAAGCAAGCCGCCAATATACAGATGATTCCCCAGAAAACAACCAGATATTTTGTAGCTTTTAAATAATGTTTCTCTGTTAATCCCGGACGGTAAGTTTTGTATATATCAATAGCCGAACTTGAAGCAACAGCATACAATCCCGAGGCCGAACTAGACATGGCAGCCGAAAAAATCATCGCCAAAAGAAAACCAATAATTCCGTGTGGCAAATAGTTCAAAATAAAGTAAATGAATACATAATCTTTATCGTTTGTTTCTGCATTGGTATCAACTTTTGTAATAATATCGCGTGCATCTTTTCTTAATTGTCCCTCTTGTTCGTTTAAAGCTACCAGTTTTTCTTCAAGCATTTCGTTTTCAAAACCTTGGTTTAACTGTCCGGTATAAATTTGGGTAACTTCTTTCTTTTCGTTTAATAAATCTTTCAGTTCAATTTCTAAATTGCGGTATTCGTTCTGGTATTCAGAATTTATTACTTTCGATGTATTTACCGGATTAAAATGCAATGGAGCCTGATAAAAATGAAAAAAGATAAATACCATCACACCAACCAACAATATAAAAAACTGCATGGGTACTTTTAAAATTCCGTTCATTAATAAGCCCATCTGTGTTTCTTTGATGCTTTTTCCTGAAAGATATCGACCTACCTGCGATTGATCGGTTCCAAAATAAGCCAGCATTAAAAAGAAACCAGCTGTTAAACCATTCCAAAGGGTATAAGTTTCAGTAAAATCGGTCGAAAAATTAAGCAGATCTAATTTCCCTTCAATCTTTGCCACATTAAATACATTTACAAAATTCACTTCTTCGGGCAATCGGAACAAAATAATAAAAAACGTTAAAAACATTCCTGCCATTATCACAAATGCTTGTTGTTTTTGTGTAATGTTTAATGCTTTTGTTCCCCCAAAATACGTGTAAAATATAATTACGATACCAATTGATACAATGATAAAAGTTAGATCCCAATTTAAGATCGATGATAAAATAATTGCCGGCGCATAAATGGTGATTCCTGTACCAATGCTTCGTTGAATAAGGAAAATTACAGATGCTAGTGTTCGAGTTTTTAAATCGAAACGTTCTTCTAAAAATTCATAAGCTGTGTAAACTTTTAATCGATGAAAAACAGGAATAAAAACCATACAAATAACCACCATTGCCAGCGGTAAACCAAAATAGAACTGTACAAATCCCATTCCGTCGTGATATGCCTGACCAGGTGTCGATAAAAAAGTAATGGCACTTGCTTGTGTAGCCATGACCGACAAACCTACTGTAAACCAGTTGGTACTTTGGTTTGCCAAAATATATTCCTGTATGTTTTTACTGCCGCGGGTTTTATAGGTTCCGTATAAAACAATAAACAATAGCGTGCTTAAAAGGATAATCCAGTCTAATAATTCCATATTAATTGCTAAAATGCATTATAAAATAAAAAAGAATAATGTAAAAAACATTAATTAAAAGCACAATGCTGTAGCTTCTTCGCCATTTAATCCATTTAAAATCACTCATTTTTTAATTCAATTAGGTTAATAAATAATTCTAAAGCGCCAGT
>JBEBXO010000087.1:0-8721 GCA_040391585.1 Paenimyroides ummariense
ATGATGTACACATTTTCACCGTCGCAAATTGCATCAGCTTCTGCTTCAACCGCACCAGATAAATAATAATCTAACAATAATTTGTTGCCAGGAATCGATTTTAATAAATCAATTACATGCTCTTCTAACTCTTTTTTGTTGATTACGATTTTCATTCCCTGACCACCTAAAACATAAGACGGACGTACTAAAAGAGGGAAATCTAATTCGTCTGCTAATTTCGATGCTTCGTCTGCAGTAGTTGCTACACCAAATTTAGGGAACGGAATATTTAATTCGGTTAACAATTCAGAGAAACGACCGCGATCTTCAGCCAAATCTAAAGCTTCGTAGCTTGTTCCAATGATTTTTATTCCGTATTTTTCTAACTTTTCAGCCAATTTTAAAGCGGTTTGTCCACCCAATTGCACAATAACACCTTCTGGTTTTTCGTGACGAATAATATCGTAAATATGTTCCCAATAAACAGGTTCAAAGTACAATTTATCAGCTGTGTCAAAATCGGTTGAGACCGTTTCTGGGTTACAGTTAATCATAATGGTTTCGTAACCACATTCAGCTGCTGCCAAAACTCCGTGCACACAAGAATAATCAAATTCAATTCCTTGTCCAATTCGGTTTGGTCCCGATCCTAAAACAACAATCTTCTTTTTATCGGTACGAACAGATTCGTTTGCAGAATAAGTAGTTCCGTCTGCTTTTTCAATATCAGCTTCAAAAGTAGAGTAGTAGTAAGGAGTTTGTGCTACGAATTCTGCTGCACAAGTATCAACCAGTTTGTAGACACGGTTAATGTTCATTTGTTCGCGCAAAGCATGAATTTCGCTTTCTAAACAACGCAACATGTGAGCAATTTGGCGGTCTGCAAAACCTTTTTGCTTTGCTTCTAACAACAAATCTTTAGGCAATGAAGCCAACGTGTGTTTAGAAACTTCTTGTTCTAAAGCATACATTTCTTCGTACTGCTTCAAGAACCACATATCTATTTTTGTGATTTCATGAATTGTGCTTAACGGAATTCCCAATGCAATGGCATCGTAAATTACAAAAACACGATCCCATGAAGCATGTTGTAACTTATCTAAAATTTGGTCGTAATTAGTGTAACCTTTACCGTCGGCACCAATTCCGTTACGTTTTATTTCTAACGATTGGGTTGCTTTTTGTAAGGCTTCTTGGAAAGATCGACCAATTCCCATTACTTCACCAACCGATTTCATTTGTAAACCTAATGTACGATCTGCACCTTCGAATTTATCAAAGTTCCAACGTGGAATTTTTACGATAACGTAATCTAAAGTCGGCTCGAATAATGCTGAGGTTGATTTTGTTATTTGATTTTGTAATTCGTCTAACGTATAACCTAACGCTAATTTTGTAGCAATTTTAGCAATTGGATAACCTGTTGCTTTTGATGCCAATGCAGATGAACGAGATACACGTGGATTGATTTCAATTGCAACAATATCTTCTTTTTCGTCTGGAGAAACAGCAAACTGAACGTTACATCCGCCGGCAAAATTACCAATAGATCGCATCATTTTTATTGCCATATCGCGCATGCGCTGAAACGTACGATCAGACAAAGTCATTGCTGGAGCCACAGTGATTGAATCTCCTGTATGGATTCCCATTGCATCCATATTTTCAATGGTACAAATAATTACAACGTTGTCGTTTTTATCGCGCAATAATTCTAATTCGTATTCTTTCCAACCCAACAAAGCTTTGTCAATCAATACTTCGTGAATTGGCGATGCTTCTAAACCATAGGTTAGTAAACCATCAAAATCTTCTTCTTTATGTACAAAAGCAGCACCTGTTCCACCTAAAGTAAACGATGGACGAATTACTAGAGGAAATCCGAATTCTTGTGCAATTTCTTTTCCTTCTAAAAACGAAGTTGCTGTTTTAGCCGGAGCAAACGGAATGTCTATTTTAGACAATAATTGTTTAAACTGCTCGCGGTCTTCGGTTACGTTAATGGCATTAATATCAACACCTATTAATTTCACGTTAAAATCTTGCCAGATACCTTTTTCATCAGCTTCTAAACACAAGTTCAAAGCTGTTTGTCCGCCCATTGTGGGTAAAACGGCATCAATTTCCGGATGCGCTTTTAAAATTTCAACAATAGATTTAGTGTTTAAAGGCTTTAAGTATACATGATCCGCCATTGAAGGATCGGTCATGATGGTTGCCGGATTAGAATTAATCAAGATTACTTTGATTCCTTCTTCACGTAACGAACGTGCCGATTGCGACCCAGAATAGTCAAACTCACAAGCCTGACCAATGATGATAGGGCCAGAACCTATAATTAAAACTGTTTTAATTGAATTATCTTTAGGCATTGTAAATAATTGGTGTTGTTATTTAGTGTAAATTTATTGATAATTAGTTGAATTTCATCTTAAAAAAAGATAAAAACAAGCAGGTATAAAAAAAGGCGGTACACTTAAAGTAACGCCTTTATTTATGATAAAACATCATTATTTTTTATGTCTTGGTTCGCTAGAAACCGTTAACTTATGTCTTCCTTTAGCTCTTCTGCGTGCTAATACTTTTCTTCCGTTAGCGCTAGCCATTCTGTCCATGAAACCGTGTTTGTTTCTTCTTTTTCTTTTTGATGGTTGAAACGTTCTCTTACTCATTGCTTCTTATCTTTAAATCTATAAATTTTACAAATGTTCAGCTTTGAAAACAAGCAGCTTCAAAACCGAGTGCAAATATACAAATCCTTTTAAAACCTACAAATTGTTTTTAAAAATTATTTTATTTTTATAATATTAAATGCAGCTAATTTAAAAACACCTTTTATAGCTTATAGGATTTTATTACATTTGCAAAATTAAAAATAAAACAGATATGATTAACAAAAATATAAAAATTATAATTGCAGCCGTTTTATTAGCAACAGCTGTTTGGCAGTTTACAGAAAATTATATTGGCAACGGTATATTCCTAATTATTCTAGTACTTTTAATTGTACTGGTTTATTTTAAAAACGAAATGCTTATTATGACCTTGTTTAAATTTAGAAAACAAGACATGGACGGGGCTAAAAAGATTTTGTCTAAAATTAACCCCGATACCGCTTTAGTTAAAAACCAGCAGGGTTATTACTATTATTTAAATGGTATTATTAACGCTCAAGATAATTTAAACCAGGCAGAAAAAGATTTTCGCAAGGCTATTGATTTAGGTTTGAACCAAAAAGAAGATTTGGCAGTATCTAAATTACAGTTAGCGGGTATTGTTATGAGTAAAAATCGCCCGGCTGAAGCCCAGAAATTAATTGCCGAAGCAAAACAGCACGATACAAAAGGTATGTTGAAAGAGCAAATTTCAATGATTGAAGGTCAAATGAAACAAGCTCGCGGACAAAAAGTGCCTATGTGGTATAACCACAGTAAAAAAAGAGGTTTTTAGTTTTTTAACAACATAAATTGTAAAGCTGTTCTAATTTTAGACAGCTTTTTTTTGTTACATTTATATAAAGTGTTTACAATGAAATATATAAGCGTTTTGTTTTTAATTTTTACTTTAAATTCGTTTGGGCAAGTAACTTTTAAGGATATTGAATACTTGTCTTCTTTTGGGGATTCTGATGTCACTTGGTATAGAACTAAAAAGGGTAGTGGACTAATAAATAAAGACAGTATTTTTATAACGCAACCACAATTTGAATATATTGCAAATTTTCACAATGGAATAGCCGAAGCTGGTATTAAAAAAGGAAAAGAATTTTTACGTGGATTTATAAACGAAAAAGGTCAACAAATCACTCCGTTTATTTATACTTATGTATATCAGTCAGGTAATTATTTAATTGTTCAAAAAGATAATAAATACGGTATGTTGGATACTTTGGGAAACTATATTTTATCTTTAGATTACGATCTAATAAGAAATTATGATGAATTTACCCTTATTCAAAAAAATAAAAAGCTTGCTCTTTTTACTGAAAATCATGGAATTATAACCGAGTTTATTTATGATGATTTTTTAGATATTTTTCATCCAGATTATATCTTACTTAAAAGCAATCAGGGCGATTTTCTACTGAACCAAAAGGGAGAAACGGTATATACTGTTGATAAAGGCGAGCAAATTATTGATATGAAAGATTCTCTTTTAATTGTTAAAGACAAAAAAACAGATAAAATGTTTCTTCGCAATTTAAGCAACAACAACCTGTTTGTATCAGATTACAATGAAATGCAATTTGTAAATAATGTTTTAAAAGTTGCTAAAGGAAGAAAAACAGGAATTGTTACTTACAATAACGAAATTATTATTCCTTTAGATTTTTCAACTATTTATCCATTTAAAGATAATTATTTTATTGTTAGTAAAGATAAATTGAATGGTTTGTATCAGCAAAGCAACATTATGTTACCTTTAAAGTATAAGCATATTGTGCCTTTGTTGAACGATTATCTGTATGTTGAAAATGAGAAGAATTTAAATGGAATGTACGATGTAAATTTGAATGTTGTAATCCCAGAAGAATATAAAATCTATGAATATTACAAATCGTATTATTTAGTAGAGCAGAACAATCAATTAATGATTTTTAATCTTGATGATAAATCGACTTTAAAATTGAATTCAAACTTTAAATTCAGCAATAAAAATCATTTTGGGGTTATTAAACGAAATTATTTTGTGTTGCAAGAAAGTGATAAATACGGAGCCGTAGATTACAAAGGTGAAGTTATTATTCCGTTTGAATACGATTATTTAGAGCCAATTTATGCATCGAATAAGTTTATTGCTAAAAAGAATAATAAGTACGGAATGATTTCTAGTAAAAACGAAACAATTAAAGAATTAAAGTTCGATCGGGCACAATTGGTAAAAGAAGCTGTTTTCTTTTACTTAAAAGGAAAACTTACCGCCAGTTATCCTGCAGAATTTGACTATCAAGAATAAAAAAAATCCCAAAGTCTATATGAATTTGGGATTTTTTTTTATTACTTTCTTTTATAACCTTCGGTAGGAATTTGTATGGTGTAAGATTTACTGCCGTTCACAATCAACGAAGTGTCAATTAACCACGGGTTGTACAATTTTAAAAGTTTGTAGTTGATACCTTGTTCTAACGCCCATTTTTGTAGATCATCTATATTCGTATTTACAGCAACGGTTTTAGTTTTCACAGGCTGGTACAATTCGTCTTTTGCGAAAACATATCCGTACTTATCAGGATTATTCATAATTTCTTTCAGCGCCAAAATTCTAAATACATAACGCGATGTTTCTTCGTTTAAATACAAATCGTAATAATCGGTAACACCTTGTGCTATCTGTTGGCGTTCAATACCCGCCATTCCTCTGTTATAAGCCGCAGCTACTAAAGTCCAGTTTCCAAATTTGGCATACGCGCGCTTAAAATATACACAAGCAGCTTCGGTGGCTTTTATTACATCGTAACGCTCGTCAACGGTGCTGCTAACTTCTAAATTGTATTCTTTTGCTGTTTCGGGCATAAACTGCCAAAAACCTTTAGCACCTGCAGAGGAAGTTGCGTTGGTTAACGAACTTTCAATAACACATAAATATTTAAAATCGGCAGGAATTCCGTTTTTTTTCAAAATAGGCTCAATATCCGGAAAATATCTGTTGGCGCGTTTAATAATCAACGTGGTTGCAGAATGCAGGTTGATGTTTACAACCATTTCCCGATCTAACCGTTCTTTTACATCAATAATTTCCAAAGGAACACGCTCTCCGGCAAAATCGGTGTTTTTTATGTAGAAATTTGTTTCTGATGTATCTTTTTCAAATGTTGTAAACTGATAAAAACCAGCCGACAATGTAACTAAACCAACTATTAAAGCAATTTTTTTATACGTTTTTTTCATATCTGTTTTTCTAAAATTTCTAATAATTTTTTGTTGATCCACCGCGCATTTATTAAAACCATAACATGTGTACCCTTGTCTAAAAATTCGGCATTTTTAATACGTTTGTGCGGAAAAATATGATCTTTTGTTCCGTGTAAATGATAAACGTTTGTTACGGGATTTATATTTTCCCAAAGAATAATATTTTTAAATGCCCAATCTAAATAATTAACCGATCGAACCGAAAGATATTTTTGATACATATCAATTCGTTGATGGATTTTTTTTGAAGATACTATTTTTTTTGTAACATTCTCTATTAAATTTATATACGATGTTGGAAAAAAACGATACAGTTTCCACTTTTTAGCCCATTGCATCCTTGCAGGGAACTCCGACGGATCTTTTACACTTGATATTATAATTACTTTTTCGGC
Source organism: Paenimyroides ummariense (assembly GCA_040391585.1). GTDB lineage: Bacteria > Bacteroidota > Bacteroidia > Flavobacteriales > Flavobacteriaceae > Flavobacterium > Flavobacterium ummariense_A. The sequence goes on from JBEBXO010000087.1 coordinate 6,290, forward strand.
AGCAATAATTTTTGCGACCTCCTGAACAATTATCCCACCAAACGAAACCCCAATTAAAATAGGGTTTTGCAATGTAATCTGTTGTGCAATTCGGTTGCTGTATGTTTGCAGCGATTCGTCTTTTTCAGGTTCTAACCATTCTATAAAATGCAGTTTGTATTTAGAATCATCAAGTTTAATATTTTCAAAAATTTCGCAATTAGCAGCCATTCCCGGCATAAAATAGATGTTTTTCATCTAAAATAAATTTGTAATTAGTATTATCTTTTGCATTATTAAAAAGAATTCCATTAATTTGTAATTATAATAAATAAGAATTTAAGTTTTAATTTTTAATAATGTTTTATTTTCATTAAAATTCATTTCTTACCAAAAGAACCTTTGTAAAATATAAAATTAGAAAAAATTGTTATATGGAATTTAAAAACAATGAACTGTTAAGACAGTTTGAATGCAGATGCGGCGAAAGATTGATTATCATTGAATATTCTATACAAGAAAGAAAATTATTTTTAACAAAACTTAATCCGAATGGGTGCGATGATGAAGTGTTGATTAATGATTTTATTAAGAGTATTTTAGATAAAGCTGAAGAAAAGCGTTTACGAATTGTTCCGGTTAACTCTGGAATTGTCGCTTTTTTTAAGAAAAACCCAAGCTATCGCGAATTATTAGCTGCTGGTATTAAAATATAAAATTAAAAAATCCCTTTAAAAAAATTTTAAAGGGATTTTTAATATTAATCGAATTAAAAACTGTTTAATTTTTTAACCTTTTATATTCTTTAATTAATTCTTTAAGATGTCTGTTAGAATCAATATCAATTTCTTTATCAGATAAATAATGTTTAAATTTAAAATTTCCTGAAATTTTTTGATTAACCAGTTGTTCTTCAATAGCTGTAAGCTTTTCTCTTAAAGAGTTTTTTTCATTTTCTAGTTCTTTTAAGCTGGCGAATTTCTCTTTAAAATCTCTTCTAAAAGTATTTGAACTGAACGGTATAGAATTGAGTAGTTGCATTTGCTTTTTCGATTTTTGATCTAAAAGTGCAATTACTTCAGTTGTAATATTTATAAGTTCTGTTTTTCCTAAAGAATCAATGTTTTCAGGAAGTTCGGTAATGCTTGATAATTTATTTTTTTTAGCCGGTTTTTTATCTTTTTGATTTAAAGATTTATCGCCGATTAAAGAATTTACATAGCCACTTCCATGGCACATTTTACAATTAGAATCTAAACCTTTACAAGAACAAATTTGAACAGTCATATATTGATGTTTTCGTGTTTTTTAAACTCACTTATAACGAAAGTTCTTTATACAGTTCTTTGTTTAAGTTTTATTTTTTGCAAATGTATGAAATATTTAAACAAGTAAGAATAAACTATAAACTAGACTTTTTAAGATCATAAAAAAAAGCAGTAACTAAAAAAAGTACTGCTTTAATATATAAGTGAATTTATTAAACCGCCACATTATGTTCGCGCAAGGCATCGTTTAACGATGTTTTTTTATCGGTACTTTCTTTACGTTTTCCAATGATTAATGCACAAGGAACCTGATAATCACCTGCTGAGAATTTTTTAGTGTATGATCCTGGAATAACTACAGAACGTTCTGGAACATATCCTTTAATTTCTATAGGTGTATCGCCTGTAACATCAATGATTTTAGTAGATGCAGTTAAACATACATTTGCACCTAAAACCGCTTCTTTACCTACACGAACACCTTCTACCACAATACAACGCGATCCAATAAAAGCATTGTCTTCAATAATTACCGGAGCTGCTTGTAAAGGTTCTAAAACACCACCGATGCCCACACCACCAGATAAATGCACATTTTTACCAATTTGTGCGCAAGATCCAACGGTAGCCCATGTATCAACCATTGTACCTTCATCAACATACGCGCCAATATTTACATACGATGGCATTAAGATAACACCAGAAGAAATATAAGCACCATGACGTGCAACTGCATTAGGAACTACGCGAATACCTTTTTCGGCATAATTGCGTTTTAAAGGCATTTTATCGTGGTATTCAAAAATTCCTGCTTCTAATGTTTCCATTTTTTGAATAGGGAAGTACATTACCACTGCTTTTTTAACCCATTCGTTAATTTGCCAACCACCATCAACTGGCTCTGCAGTTCTTAATTCGCCGTTATCAATTAAATCGATAACTTTTCTTATGGTATTTTGTGTTTCCTCTTGCTGTAGCATTTCTCGGTTTTCCCAAGCTTGCTCTATAATATTTTTTAAATCTTGCATAATTAGATGATTTTGTGCAAATATATCAAATCTTTCTGTTAGGCTTAAATGGTTTGTTCACATATAAACAAAAAAACCTGCTCAAAGAACAGGTTTTTTATGTATGTAAGTAAGATAAACGGGTTTTACAAACGTTTATTTAATTTTATTAACGATA
>JBEBXO010000088.1:0-7692 GCA_040391585.1 Paenimyroides ummariense
CTTTTTTTAATGCCAAACCACTACGCGGACGCACTTGTGCTTCGTAACCAATTGGTAGTTCCATAAACAAACCTGTTGGTATTAAGGCGCGTTCCATAGGTTCTATAACAATTGGCTGTGTTAGGTTTGCACGCAAATCCATACCTGCCGAAGCAATAGTTTCATAGCTAGGTAAAGCATGTTGCGATTTATTAATGATATTTATTTTCATCTGTTCTTTTTTATTTGTTAATGGTCAGATGGAATGCTAAGTCCATATCAATTGGTTTGATAAATTCGTTAACGAGCATTTCATTTTTTTAAAACGGATTTAATTATTCGCTGAATCATTACTTTTTCGTTGTAATAAATCAATGCTACGAATATAAGAATGAATGTTATTCCCACGAAATAATTCTCTCTGAAATTGTAAAAGTATCCAAAAGAAAACAAAATAGCGGTTCCTAAATAAAGTGCGATTGCTTTTTTATCATACGGAATGGGATACGATTTTTGACCCAGTATAAACGAGATCGTCATCATTAAAGCATAAGCTGCTAACGTTGTTATGGCAGATCCTATTAAGCCAATTTTTGGAATTAAAATATAATTTAAAACCACTGTTACAATTGCCCCGAAAACTGAAATATACGCTCCAATTCTGGTTTTGTCCTGTATTTTGTACCAAACCGATAAATTGGTATAGATACCCAACATTAAGTTTGCTAAAATTATGTACGGAACAATTTCCATTGCAAACCAATATTCTTTTTTTGGTATGTATAAAGGTTTAATAAAATCGGCAAAAACAACAATTGTAATCATTGCAAAGCTGCCAAAAATAATAAAGTATTTGGTAATGGCTGCATACTTAATTGGTGCATCGTCATTTTTGGCATAACTAAAAAAGAAAGGCTCAATACCTAACGAATACGCCATGCGAAACAACACCATAAAAACACCAATTTTATAGATAGCCCCGTAACTTGCCAAGCCTAAATCTACAAAACTTTCGGGTAAAAGTTCTTCTAAAAAAACTTTGTCAAATGTTTCATTAACAACGAATGCCAAACCGCCAATCATTACCGGAAAGCTGTATAGAACCATTTCTTTCCAAAGCTTTTTGTTGAATTTTAACTGCACCTTTAAATAGTAATTAGAAAGCAACAAAATGGTAACCAAACTGGCAATTATATTTGATAAAAATAAATAACCTACCTGAAAATCTGTCTGGTAATAGTTTTGTAACCAGGAACTTTGATTGTTTTCTAAAGATTTTGGAATGATGTATAAAAACAGTACCGACAGCGTTGTGTTTACTAAAACATTTGTAATTTTTATAAAGCTGTATTTTATTGGTCGTTGTTCGGCACGCAATATTGCAAAGGGTATTACCGCTAAACTATCTAGAACCAAAATCCAGATTAAATAACTTACCACGATTGGCGAAATGCCAAAATAAGCATCTATATAACTTTTAAAACTATAAACTCCCACTAAAAATACAGCGCAAACAGCCATTAGAAATAAGATGGTGTTGTTTATAACCTCTTGTTTGTTTTCTTGCTTGTTATAGAAACGAAAAAAAGCTGTTTCCATGCCAAACGATAGGATTACGTTAAAAAACATCATCCACGAAAAAATCAAAGTATAATCGGCATAAGCATCTTTAGGCAACCAATCGATATGAAGCGGAGCCATAAAAAAACCGATCATTTTAGGAACAACCGTTGCTATTCCATAGATTAATGTGGTTTTAAACAGATTTTTGTAAACGCTCAAAATAATTAATTTTTAAAGTAAAGTGGGTTTAAAAAACGTTCTACTTGTTGTTTAGGTAATTTTATAATGGTAGATCCTTGTACATACGGTGCAATTTCGTACGGGTTGTAATTTAAGATCCATTCGTGTGTGGTTTGATAAAAATTTTGGGGAAGTTTAAACCTATTGTTTTCAAACGTAAAACCGGCATCGTTCAAATTATCATAAATATTCAACTGCTTTTTAAATTCGGTTTCGGCATACCTTTTAAATCCTTCATAATTAATAAACAAATCTTTCTTTGGAATGGTATCACCAGTTGATAAATCAAAAAGAAAAACCTTGGCGGCCTGTAAACCGTGTGCGCCACCTGTAAAAACATAATAATCCCAAACCACCTGATAAACTTTAGGCGACAAATCTTTGTGATTTACTTTAAAATTAGCTTCCCAAGCCAAGGCGTTATCGGGGTAAGTGCGGTACACTTCGTTATAATTATGAATAAAATTCAATGCCAAAGTATCATACGAACTGGTTTTTTTTTCGTTCTGAACAGCTACTACACTTTCTACAAATTTAAAAAAATGGTCGTTCATTGATTTTGAAACCGCCTGATTGCCAGATACAAACGGAATTTCAAAATGCACATAGGTACAGTTGCCTGCGGTACAGTCTAATTCCGATTTTAAATCGTAGGTTTTAGTAGTAATTTGCAGCGGAATTTCTTTCTTGCAACCTACAAAACCAATTGATAAACAAATAAATAGTAAATATTTTGTCATTAAAAACAGTTCCTCTAATTTTAAGCAAATCTATAAATTTTAGTCGGTTTTAAGTGGTATCTTTGTTCATATTTTTAAAAGATTACAGATTATGAAATTCAACACCAAAGTTATACACGGCGGTCAACATCACGACCCATCAACCGGTGCGGTAATGCCGCCAGTTTATCATACATCAACCTTTGCACAAACAAGTCCCGGCGTTCACACAGGCTACGAATACAGCCGTGCCGATAACCCTACACGTACCGCTTTAGAACACGCTTTAGAAAGTATAGAAAACGGCGCGCGCGGTTTGGCATTTTCGTCTGGATTGGCAGCAATTGACTGTGTAATGCGTTTGTTGAAACCGAATGATGAAGTAATTGCAATGGACGATTTATATGGCGGAACGTATAGATTATTCACGCGTTTTTATCAGGATTTAGGTATTAAGTTTCATTTTATCGATATGAACGATTTAGAATTGTTTCAGTCGAAAATTAATGATAAAACAAAATTAGTTTGGATAGAAACACCTACGAATCCGTTGATGAAATTGGCAGATATCGAAGCTATTGCAACAATCACCAAAAAGCACAAGGTTTTATTTGCGGTTGATAACACGTTTGCAACGCCGTATTTACAAAAACCATTAGATTTAGGTGCAGATATTGTAATGCATTCTGCTACAAAATATTTAGGCGGACATTCTGATGTTATTGCCGGAGCCTTGATTATTAAAGACGAAGAATTAGGAAAACAACTGCATTTTACACAGTTTGCAACAGGAGCAACTTTGGGGCCGCAAGAAAGTTTTTTGGTTTTGCGCGGAATTAAAACCTTGCATTTACGTGTAGAACGTCATTGTTTTAACGGACAAAAAGTAGCTGAATATTTAGAACAACATCCGTTAATTGATAAAGTTCTGTATCCAGGTTTGGCATCGCATCCACAACACGATTTAGCTAAGAAACAAATGCCAAAAGGTTTTGGTGGAATGGTTTCATTCACATTTAAATCGGGTGCAAAGGCAGATGCTATTTCGTTTTTAGAAAAATTAAAAGTATTTACTTTGGCAGAATCATTAGGAGGAGTAGAATCGTTAGCGAATCATCCGGCATTGATGACGCATGCATCTATTCCCGCAGAAAAACGTGCGGAAATAGGCGTTACTGACGATATGGTACGTTTAAGCGTTGGAGTAGAAGATATAGAAGATTTAATTGCCGATATTGAACAGGCGCTGAAATAAGCTACACAGAATAAAAAGTCATTTCTTTTTGAAATGACTTTTTTAATTTCATAGCGTTACATATCTCAATTTATACTATTTTTATAAAAAAAACGTTTCAATCATTGAAATCAAGTTTGTATGAAATTCTATTATCAATTATTTTTCTTTTTAGTATCGTTTGTTTTGTTAGCACAAACCAACCAACTGTGGAAAGGTTATTACTCATATCAAGAGACAAAAGTGGTAGAAAAAGACGATCAAAACATATACGTTGCCACCGATAACAGTGTTTTTGCTTATAACGAATACAGCAAAGAAACCGAAATTTTTAATACGGTAAGCGGTTTAAAAATCAATGGAATAAGCACCTTGGCGTATGCGAAAGATTATAAAAAACTGGTGGTGGGAAGTACCAACGGTAAAGTAGCTGTTATTGACTTGGCTGCCGATAAAATTTATCATTTAAACGATATTTTTTCTAAAACCAATATTCCCGACAATCAAAAGAAAATTAATAAAATAGTAATACATGCCGGCTTTGCGTATTTGGCAACTGGTTACGGTATAACAACGGTACGTTTAAACGACAACCATTTTGGTGATACCTATTATGTGGCAGTTGGTGGCGAAATGGCGAATGTAAAGGCGGTTGCTGTTTACGATAATAAGCTGTATGCTTCGGTTGAAAACGAGGGTCTTAAAAAAGCTTTTATCAACAGTAATTTAATCGATTATAACAACTGGCAGGTAATAGATTTTAGTAATTGGATTGAACTAACAGCTTTTGCAAACAAATTAATTGGTGTAAAAGACGATTTTTCGCTAAACACCATTTCTACATCTAACCAGATTGATACTGTAGGTGATGTTTGGGGCGGATTTTTAAAGTTTAGTATTGCAGGCGATGTGTTAATTGAAGTTACCGAAGAAGCAGCGCGTTTACGTGCAACAGATTTATCGGTTTACAACGAATTAGTCTATTCATTTAATGAAAAAGGAGGTATAAGCGATGCTACTTTTTCTAACGGAAACTATTATTTGGCATCAAACAAAAATGGCGGTTTAATGGTTCCTTTAGAAAATAAAGAGCAAATTAACGTTATTTCACCAAGCGGTCCGTTAAGCAACAATATATCTTCGGCAGTGGTCAACAACAAAGATTTATGGCTTACTTTTGGTGGTTATGGTATCGATATGGATCCTTACAAACCCAATGGCTTAACTAAATACGGTATTAGTAGTTATAAAAATATGCAGTCGTGGCAACATATTTCTAATCAGGAATTAAACGGTTTGCAATCTACAGTGAACATTAGTTTTAATCCGCAAAAATCAAATTTCGCATATATTAGTACGTTTAACGACGGTTTGGGTGTTTTAGATATCAGCCAAAAACAACTAACCGTTTACGATGACAGCAATACAAGCGTTTTTACTCCGATTATTCCGACCGATTTACGTATTTACGGAGTAAGTTTTGATAGAAACGGAACAGGCTGGATGACTAATACTGCAGGTACAGATCCTGTTTTAATTTCTATTGATAAAAACAATCAGTTTAATAGTTACACTTCGCCAATTCTTAAAAGTAATAAACCTAATGACGATGCTTATTTTGCTCCAATTATAGATAAAAACAGTACTAAATGGTTTGCCAGCCGTTTAAGCGGTGTATTTGCTTTTAACGAAACAAAAAGTAGTAAAGCCATGAAAATTGATGCAGGAGCAACTACAGGTTCGTTGCCAAATATTTCGGTTAGATCTATTGCTTTAGATTATAAAAACGAATTGTGGATTGGAACCGCAAAAGGATTAAGAATTATTAAAAATGTAGATCAGTTTTTAACCAATGCCCAGTTAAACACCACAAATATTATTATTGAAGAAGAAGGCAAGGCACAAGAACTTTTTTATGAACAGGATATTTTAAACATTACGGTAGACGGATCTAACAATAAATGGGTTTCTGTTGCAGAATCGGGCGTGTTTTTAATTTCAGATAAGTACGAAACACTTTATAAATTTACAACCGCCAATTCGCCTTTACCAAGCAACGATGTTACTGCTGTAACTATTAACGGATCTACCGGAGAAGTATTTTTTGTAACGCGCGAAGGTATGGTGTCTTTAAAAAACTTTGCCACCACACCAGCTGATAATTTAGATGAAATAAAAGTGTATCCAAACCCGGTGAAACCTGGGTTTACAGGCGATGTAAAAATAAGCGGACTAGTAAGCGAGGCTACCGTTAAAATTACCGATATTGCTGGTAATTTAGTGCACGAAACCAAATCGTTAGGCGGTACAGTTACCTGGAATACGCTTTCTTTTTCAGGAAATAAAGTACCTTCTGGTGTTTACATGATTTTTATTACTTCGCAAGACGGTAGTTTAGATGCAGTTAAAAAAGTGATGATTATTCGTTAATGCAGATAAAAACCGAAGCTATTGTTTTAAGTGCCTTGCGTTATCAGGAAAAAAGCTTGATTGTAAAATGTTTTACACAGAATTTTGGTCTAAAAACCTATTTCGTGCGCAATGCTTTTTCGGCTAAAAACAAAGGACAGAACAGTGCATATTTTCAACCGTTGAATCAGTTGTATATCGATGCGGTTCATAAAAATAAAGGTTCTTTGGAATATATTTCCGAACTAAAACTGGCTTTTCCGTACCAAACAATATCAATAGAATTTTACAAAAACAGTGTCAGTATTTTTATTGCCGAAGTTTTAAGTAACAGCATAAAAGAAGAACAGCCAAACGCCGATTTGTTTTTGTTTTTAAAAACAACTTTAACTTGGTTTGACGAGCATTCTTTTTCGCCCGATTTTCATTTGTGGGTTTTAATTAACCTCACTAAATATTTAGGTTTTTATCCAGATGATTCCGATAAAGATTCTCTTTATTTTAATCCCAACGAAGGCGGTTTTACCATGCATTACACACCTAATTGTTTTAATGAAGACAACACGGCTTTGTTTCGTATGTTGTTCGATCTTTCTATAACCAATAATAAAGTGATGCTAACCAATATGCAGCGCAGATTACTTTTAAAACTGCTTTTACATTATTATGAAACACATATTGTAGGATTTAAACAGGTTAAATCATTAGAAATATTATCGGAACTTTTTTAGAAATAGCGTTTATTTTGTCATCCGACGAAGGAGAGATCTCTTAAGAAAAATCAATTTGGATTGAAATTTTAAATTAATTCAATTTTCGAATATAATATAAAAAGATTTTTCGACTTCACTTTGTTTCACTCAAAATGACAATACTATAAAAAAACGCAAACCATTCCGTTTCATTGCATGCGTTTGATACGAATAACAAATAATTTCAATTATGAAAAAAATTATAACAACAATAGTATTTTCCTTTTTAATAATTTCTTGTGGTTTAAAGAAATCATTAATTGATGACGTAAATCGTTTAGAAGGGAAGTGGATTTTAACCAAAGCAAGTTTTAGTGACAATTTAGAAGAGGATTTTAATAATCAAATACCTTATTTAAATTTTACTAATAAAAAGGGAATTGGTGGAAATGGATCCGATGGTTGTGTTAATGATGTATTTCATTTAAATTTTGAGATGATAAATAATGTTAAAGGAAGAAATGTTAATGTTGTGGTAGAACAATCGACGTCAGGTTATAGAAGTAAAGATTCAGATCGAATTGACAGGTTTTTAGAACATTGTAAGAAAATAAAACGTAATGAATTTGTGAACGCAATGGAAAAGACAACTTCTTATAAAATAAAAAAAGGTTCTATTTTGATTTTTAAATCTAAAGAAGGTGAATTAATATTTCATAAGGAATAAATGTCAAACTATTTTTATCTATACTAAAAGTATGAAAATATGTATGACTCTGAAACAAGTTCAGAGTGACAAATAAAAGGTAGTATCTCACTAACTGTGTAAGTTGAAAAGTTATTCTGAAAAATTTTT
>JBEBXO010000089.1:0-7659 GCA_040391585.1 Paenimyroides ummariense
CAGATTCCAATCAACGAAAACAAACCGTCTGATGCTGCCGAATTATTAGATTACTACAACCGTAAACAGTATGGTTCGCGCTCGTTGTTTTATGATACTTTTTTCACGGTTAAATACGGTAGTGCATTAAATCCGTCGCAACCTTATAAAGATGGAAAGGTTGATTACGAAAGAGATTATGCTACAGGAAAATACAGTATTATTAACGACGGAAAAAATTCTGAACCTAACTATGCCAATCGTTTTAAAGGGTTTTTACCTCGTTTATGGGAGCCCGATATGGCAGCAAACTATATGAGTTTTACCAAACCTGTAGATTTTAAATTAAAGCAAGAATACGCATCTGAACCTGAATTAATGGAAATGGCAGGGCAGTTAAAAGCGCAGGTACAGTCAGGCAGAATGTCTAGTAAAGAATACGATTATTACCTAAAACAAATGGGTGAGTACATTGAAGTTGAAAAACCAGGTTTTGCAGATAATATCGGTTTTATGTTCAACTATCAGTTTGGATACATGTACACTCGTTATTTAATGTGGAACTTTGCCGGACGCCAAAATGATATTCAAGGAAGCAACGACCGTATGAATGGTAACTGGATTTCGGGTATCAAGTTTTTAGACGAAATTCGTTTAGGATCGCAAGAGAATCTAACCAGTGATATGCTAAATAATAAAGGTCGAAATGTTTATTATATGTTGCCTTTTATACTAGGTTTGGTTGGTTTTGTATTTCATTACCGTAAAGATCCAAAAACATTTTATGTGCTTTTGGCATTGTTTTTATTTACCAGTTTTGCATTAAAAATATTCTTAAACGAACGTCCGTTTGAACCTCGCGAGCGCGATTATGCGGTAGTTGGTTCGTTTATGGTTTTTGCTATGTGGGTTGGTTACGGTGTGTATGCAATTTATGAATTTATATCGAGCAAAGTAAATGCAAAAGTAGCCTTGCCATTGGTTTTAGGAGTTACCTTTTTAGCATCGCCGGTGTTAATGGCAAAAGAAAACTGGAACGATCACGACCGTTCCGAAAAATATACCGCTTTAGCTTTAGGTAGAGCTTATTTGGATTCGTTAGATCCAAATGCCATTATTTTTACAATTGGCGATAACGATACGTTTCCCCTTTGGTATTTACAGGAAGTGGAAGGTTACCGTACCGATGTTCGTGTGGTTTGTACCACTTTGTTACAGGCAGAATGGTATATCGATCAAATGAAAGTAAAATCATATGAATCAGATCCGTTAAAAATCCGATTTAATCATAGACAATATTCAGGTGAAAACCTTTATTATGCTGCATTGGCTCCTACGGTTAATGAACGTTTTGATGTGAACACTATTTTAGAATTCATTGCATCAGATCGTCCGGAATCTAAAATGGAAACCGAAAGTGGTATGTTTTTAACCCGCATTCCTACCAATAAATTCAGTTTGCCGGTTAACAAAGAAAAGGTGCTGAAAAACGGAATTGTTTCGCAAAAATTTGCTAACGATATTGTTTCTGAAATTCCTATCGATGTTAAAGCAAATGCCTTGTACCGCATGCGAATTATTATGTACGATATTATTGCGAACAACAATTGGGACAGACCTGTTTATTTTACAGGAGGGTCAATCACCGATGAAGATTTCTTGTGGATGAAAGATTACTTGCAGTTAAACGGATTGGTTTACAAGCTGGTTCCAGTTAAGGCAAAACGTATGTACGACGGGCATCCGTTATATATCGGATCCATAGATACAGAAAAAATGTACAAAACGGTAAACAATTGGTATTGGGGTAATTTTGGAAGTTCAAATATTTATCACGACCCAGAAACTCGTAAAAATGCCGTTAATTTCAGAATTAACTTAACGCGTTTAGCAGAACAATTGGTTGAAGAAGGTAAGATGGATAAAGCTAAAAACGTAGTAGATTTGGCTATGAAAAATTTCCCAATAGAATATTATCTTCCAAACGACAGAAACGGAAATTATTTCACGGTTGAACCTTTTGCCGATTTGTATTATACTTTAGGTGAAAACAAAAAAGCAGCAGCTATAGCTACAAAATTGTTTACAAAAGCCGAAGAAGATTTGAATTTTTATAAAGGAATGAAGCTAAACGAACAGCAAGAATATGCTTCGGATATTATTTTTGCTTTTGAAACAGCTTACCGTATTATTGATAATTGCGAAATGCATAAAGATACTGCAACTGTAACAGCATTAAACAACCGCATTGCACCCTTTGAAAAATATTTTAACAGGTATTTAAATGCATACAAGCAACAACAACAGTCAGAAGCTGAAATGATGCAAAAACAAGAACAAATGTTGCAAGATTCTACCGTACAAACAGTAGATTCTACCAAACAATAATTAAATAAAGACGGTTTTTTACCGTCTTTATCAATTAAAACAAATAATAAGTATGTTAGAAAATAAAGATCAAAGTAAAACTGCGTTGGCACAATTAGGCGAATTCGGTTTAATTAATCATATCACAAAAAACTTTTCAATTCAACAGGAATCAACAATAAAAGCGATAGGCGATGATGCGGCTGTTTTAGATTTTAAATCGAAAAAAACAATAGTTTCAACCGATTTGTTGGTAGAAGGCGTACATTTCGATTTAAGTTATATGCCGTTGAAGCATTTAGGGTATAAAGCAGTGGTAGTAAACGTGTCAGACATTTGTGCTATGAACGCAACGCCTACACAAATTACTGTTTCAATCGCAGTTTCAAACCGTTTTCCTTTAGAAGCTATTGAAGAACTGTACGAAGGTATTCGTTTAGCTTGCCAGTATTATAAAGTTGATTTAATTGGTGGCGATACCACATCAAGCACTACCGGATTATTGATTAGTGTTACTGCATTGGGCGAAGCTAATCAAGAAGAAATTACGTACCGTTCGGGCGCGCAAGAAAACGATTTGTTAGTGGTAACCGGTGATATTGGATCTGCTTACATGGGCTTACAAGTTTTAGAACGCGAAAAGCAGGTGTTTTTGGTAAATCCACAAAATCAACCTAATTTAGAAGATTATTCTTACATTATTGAACGACAGTTAAAGCCAGAAGCGCGTAACGATATTAAAGAACTTTTACAGAAATTAGAGGTTAAACCAACTGCAATGATTGATGTTTCAGACGGAATTTCTTCTGAAATTATGCATATTTGTAAAGCATCAAACGTAGGTTGTAATTTGTATGAAGACAAGCTGCCGTTAGATCCGCAGTTAATAAACGTATGCGAAGAATTTAATTTAGACAGTACCACTATTGCCATTAACGGAGGCGAAGATTACGAATTATTGTTCACTGTTTCAATGAACGATTTTGAAAAAATAAAAGCAAATCCGCATTTATCAATCATCGGTCATATCACTGCTGAAAGCGAAGGTATTCACCTAATAACTCGTGAAAATACCAAGCTACCGTTAAAAGCACGTGGCTGGAATGCTTTAAATAACGACGAATAAGCTAAATAAATACTATATGAGAAAAATCTTTACACTTTTATTAATCTTGTTTTTTAATAATTTATTTGCTCAAAATAAATTTGAACTAGGTTACTATATCGATCAATCGGGAAATAAAATTGAAGGAGAAATTTCGGAAATTACTTTAAGTAGTTTTCCTGCAAATTTCATAATTAAACAAAGGGGAAAAGAAGAAGAAACAGTTGAAACGAAAGATGCTACGGTGATTAAATATGGAAACATAATTTTTGAAAAGAAAACGTTTCAATATGATCCAACTTTGCGTTTAGATATTGCAAATATGTCTAAACAAAAAGAATATCAGTTGGTTAATAAAACAGCTTTTGTTCAGTTAATGGTTAATGGATCTACAAAATTATATAAGTATACAGAAAATGGAGTTTCAACTTTTTTTTATGAAAAGGATTCTAACGAACCTACTACCTTGAAATATAAAAAATACCTTGTAAATGGTGTGGATATTAATGAAGATAAAGAATATATTATTCAGCTACAAGAATTGAAAAATGAAAAAATTAATACTAAAGAAGGTTATTACAATTCATTAAAATATAGCGATGCCGATTTAGTAGATTATTTTACTAAATATAACGGAAAAAGTATAAAGGTTGATGGAAAATCAAAGGTACTATTTAATGTTTTTGGTGGATATTCAATAAGCTCTATGGATATCGATTTTTTGCAAGATATACCTGCTGAAAATCATGCGCATATTACAGTTATGCCCGAGGTTGAATATGTTCTTAATAACAATCTTAAAAATCCAATTAGTTTTTACTTCAATTTAAAATATCGTGCGATAAAGGCCGATTATGAAGAGGTTTATGTAAGAGAAAATTGGAAACACCAGGTAGATTACCAATCATTAATGTTTTCGTTTGGAGTAAAAAAATACTTTTTATCATCAAACAATACAAAATTTTATGGGAAATTTGGCTTAGGTTATGATGCGTCGCTTAAAGCAGAAATTGTATCTCCGGCTGATTCTTGGATATTAAATCCTATTTTCCTTGATCAAGCTAGCGCGGGTGTGAATATTGGTTTAGGAGTTAAATTGTATAATTCTTTTTTAATTGAAATTGATTATGATTACCTTTTCAAAACATCGTATGTTAATAAAAATACTTCTGTTAACTTTAAAATAGGATATAGTTTTTAAAAATAAAGCTCTGAACATTTGTTCTGAGCTTTATTTTTTTAATGTGAACTCAACATATTTTTAGGATCTAAATAAGTATCTAATTGTTCTTTAGTTAAAATGTTGTGTTCTAAAATTAAATCGTACACACTGCGGTTTTCTTCCAACGCCTGTTTGGCAATTTTGGTGCTGTTTTTATATCCAATAATAGGATTTAATGCTGTTACAATGCCAATACTATTATGTACTTCTTTTTTTAAATGATCGGTATTTGCTGTAATTCCGTCTATACATTCAATTCGTAAGGTGTCAATAGCGTTTGTAAGTATTTCAATAGAATCAAACAACGTTAAGGCAATAATAGGTTCCATAACATTTAGTTGTAATTGTCCGGCTTCGGCAGCTAAACTTACAGTAAGTTCGTTTCCAATAATTTTAAAACAAACCTGATTTACTACTTCTGGAATTACCGGATTTACTTTACCTGGCATGATAGACGATCCTGGTTGTTTGGGCGGTAAATTAATCTCGTACAATCCCGTTCTTGGACCAGATGCTAATAAACGTAAATCGTTACATATTTTAGATAGTTTTAAGGCTAATTTTTTTAATGCTGCGGCATACGCAACAAAGCTACTGGTGTCTGATGTTGCTTCTACAAGATTCTCTGCTAATTTTACAGGTTCGTTTAAAAATGTTGCTAATTTTTCGGTACATAACTGTGCGTAACCTTTAGGAGCGTTCAGTCCTGTGCCAATAGCGGTTGCGCCCATGTTTATTTCTAAAAACTGAAAAGCCTGTTCTTGCAAATACGGAATTTCTTTCTTCAACGTAAAAGCAAATGCTTCAAATTCTTGTCCTAAAGTCATAGGAACTGCGTCTTGCAACTGTGTTCGTCCCATTTTAATAACGTTTTCAAACTCTTTTGCCTTTCTGTCTAAAGCAAAAAATAATTTTTCTAACGCATTGGTAACTTCCTTTGATGCTTGAAATAATGCCAGTTTTAATGCCGAAGGATAGGCATCGTTGGTAGACTGCGATAAGTTAACGTGATCGTTCGGAGAACAATATTGATAATCGCCTTTTTGATGCCCTAATTTTTCTAAAGCAATATTGGCTATAACTTCGTTAGCATTCATATTAACCGATGTTCCTGCGCCACCTTGAATCATGTCAATTGGAAACTGATCTAAATATTGATCTTTTAAAATGTCTAAACAAGCTTGTGAAATGGCGGTTTTTAGATCATCTGTAATTAAACCTAGTTCAAAATTGGTTTCTACCGCTGCTAATTTTACAACTGCTAACGATTTTATAAATGTAGGATATTGGTATAATTTGTGGTTTGATATTTTAAAATTGTTAATAGCGCGCTGGGTTTGCACACCATAATAGGCATTTTCTGGTATTTGTAAATCGCCTAACAAATCAGTTTCTGTTCTAAACGAATTCATGTTTTTTCTTTCTAAATTACAAAAAATATCTAAAACAGCTTTGTTTAAAAACAGAATATTAACAAATAAATAAGCGGTTAAAAGAAATAGTACGCATTTGTGATATGGTTAATTTCGTTTGTTTTACCTATAACAACCGAAATAATATCTAAACTTACTTCGTAATCAATGTCTTTTTCGTTTATGTAAGCATTGGTAGCTTCTAAAATAAGTTTGATTTTTTTGTTGTTAACAAAACTTTCTGGTTCGCCAAAGTGTGTTGATGTGCGCGTTTTGACTTCAATAATTGCTAAAATTTCATTTTTAACGGCAATAATATCAATTTCGGCTTTTTTGTAACGGTAATTGGTTTCTAAAATTTGGTAACCATTATTTTCCAAATGTTCTTTAGCCAGTTTTTCACCTTGCTTACCTGTATCGTTATGCGTTGCCATTTTACAGATATTTTAAAATAGTAAATTCGTTGTCTATATTTAACGATACTTTTGTTCCTAATTTTAATGCGCGATTATCGGGAATGTGTCCGGCAGGAAAATCAAAACAAATCGGAAAATTATATTCTTTACAAAGATCCAAAACAATCTGTTTTACATCGTATCCAAACGGAATCTGGTTGTCGTGCATATCGGTCATTCCACCAATAATCAATCCGTTTAAATCATCGAAATATCCATTGCGTTTCAAGTTGTAAAACATTCGGTCGATATGATACAGGTATTCATCTAAATCTTCTAAATACAAAATTTTATTTTGAGTATCAACCGATGATTTCGATCCCAACAAACTATAAATAATAGATAAATTTCCACCAATTAGCAAACCTTCGGCATCGCCAGTTTTATTGCTTGAATTTGATGAGATTTTTATCTCGTAATCTATATTAAACAATGCTTTATACAAGGTTTCTTTAGCTTCTTCGGCGGCTTTTGGTACCGAATAAGGCATAATGGCATGTAACGTAGCAACGCCCAAATTGTGAATATGGCTATGTAAAACGGTAATATCGCTAAAACCAATGATCCATTTTGGATTTTTTATAAATTTAGAAAAATCGAGTTTATCAATGATCCGAACAGTTCCATAGCCACCACGTGCAATCCAAATGGCTTTAATGGTATCATCGTCCATCATTTTTTGTAAATCACTGGCGCGCTGTTCATCGGTTCCCCCTAACTGATTGGCGTTAATATCTATGGTTGATCCAAAAACAATGTTCAGTCCCCAAGATTCAAACAAATTTACTGCCTGTTGGGCTTCATCTCTAGAAAAACTTCGTGCGGTACAAACCATTGCTACGGTATCGCCTTTTTGTAAATATGCTGGAATTTTCATACGGATAATTTTAAACAAAAATAGTTTTTAATTGATATTTAGAAAATGTTTGAGATGTTTTTTCTGTAAATGGAATTAGCTTTTAACAAATAACAATTCTTTAAGTTTTGATGTTTTTAACTATGAACAAAAATGATTAAATTTGTAAACAATTTTAAATTAAGCAGATCATGTATCCAGAAGAAATAGTAAAACCAATGCAGGCTGAATTAACTTCGGCAGGTTTTGAAGCATTATATACA
>JBEBXO010000090.1:0-7068 GCA_040391585.1 Paenimyroides ummariense
GGTGGTGTGAGAGGCGCACTCCGTCAGTTACTGGCGGAGCCGTCTACTCGATTAGCGGCAGTGTTTCTCACTATATTCAATTCGGAATTCATCTAAATGAAAAGCTAGGAATTAAAGCTGCCACCATTGACCACAACACAACTGATTTGCCATCAGATTCAGAATTAATTAAACGAGTAGCATTCACTTTGTTAAAGTCAATTCACTTAAACAAGGAAGATGTAATGTTGCAAGATTTACTAAATGAATTGGATATTGTTCGGCAGCATTAACATTGCTGCTAACGGGAAACGCATTGGCGAAGTGGCGGATAAATTGGACAGAAAGTTCAATTTAGCAGTAACGTAGCTGATGTGTTTCCACAGAAGCTAAATTATTAAAAAAAGCTGAATGTGGAACACATTCGGCGGCTAAATATGTAAAAACTTTCAACTTAGCTGTTAACCCGCCATTTTGCCAATGCGATGTTGGCAGCTGGGCTTCTTTTCAGTTCGTTGTTTTCAGTTTTTTGTACTGTAAATATTGTTTTAGTTTTCTGGTTTCTAATGCTTTCATATAGTTTTCCATATAAATAAAGTCGGGTTGTCCGTTGTTATTTATAGGTAACAAGATTTTCTTTTTTGGTAAATCTGTACTTGATAATTGGTCTCCATAAGAAAAAACGGAAGCCATTCTTTTGAAACAAAAAACTAAAAATTCAGCTATATATCTGTTAAGTTCAAGGTTTGGAATTTGAACAGCGTGTATTTTCATATCAAGACTTGCTGTATATGGGTGATAGAAAACACTACCTAAAAATGAAACAGAAATAAAATTTGATACTTCTCTATAATTTTTGTGATTAACAGGTTCGTAAAAGTCAAAAATTCCATTATTGTTATCAGTTGCTGTAAGTCGTGCTATTTTCCCTTTTTTCAAAGCGTCTTTTGGTAAAAGAGTTCCGGTTGAAACTTTAAAAACATCTTCAATTTTAAACTCTTTCCACTCAACTTCTGAATTTAGTTTTATGTTCTGTTCAGATAAGGAAACGTAGTTTTCGTATTTTTCCAAAATCTCTTTTTCTTTTTGCTTCATATAGCTTTCCATAAAAGCATAATCGGGTTTTCCTTTGGAATTTGCTGGTAAAAGAATTTTTGTTTTTTTCAGTCGTGTCAATGTTGCTCCGTTTCCTCCCCAATTAAACTTTTTCATTTGTATTTTTAGTAATGCTATTATGAATTGGGCATTGTGTTCATTTAGTTCATCAAAATCCAAAATTTGTATATTCTGTCCTGTGTAAAATTTTGTTTTCTGATAAAATACGGTTTGAGTGTCTAAACCAATAGTAATTACATTGTTTTTATCGGTTTTGTATTTTGAATTTTGTATTCCGATAAACATATCACAACCATTATTTTTGTCTGTTCTTGTGATATAAGGAATGTTTCCCTCTAAATTTATTAGCTTGTTCTTGTCTATTCCACTTGAGGTAGAATAAACTCTAAAGGTTTCTCCAATTAAAAACTCTTTCCATTCTCTGTTTGTCAATTCCATAGTTTAGTTCTTTTCGTTGTCAAACAGATATTCACGTCCTTGCATAATCATCGAAAATTCAAAAGTCAAAAAATCTCCGATTGTTTTTTCAAAATCGGCTTCGGTTGGGATTTCGTCATTGAAGTAGTAAAATGAGTGCAACCATTCGTCCTCTGCTTCAATGGTGGTTTTTACGCAAAATTTTGTTTCGGCTTCCAATCGGTCAAACCAAACATCAAGTAAATGTTGTTTTTTATCTTTTGCGTGAACGGTTTCTACAAGTCCACGATGTTTTTGCACTTCAAAGCCGTCATTTTCAAAGTTGATGAATTTTACTTCTTTCTCTTTGGGATGAGGAACTCCTGCCGTAAAAACTGCAATACAAGGATTTGTCCCAACTCCGTAAAATGTGTTTTTGTTCAGCGTTATCACGCCTTCCAAAGTATGATGTTTTAATATGTTGTTCTTTATTGCTTTTTCTTCTTTTGACTTTCCCGTCATTGAAGATTGCGGAACAATCACGATAACTTTACCGTCAGGAACAATAGAATTAAGTATATGTTCGGTAAAATTGATTTCGTATAAACTTGGATTTGCTTTGCTTCCCATTGAGTAGGGAGGGTTCATCATTCCGACTGTGCAACCTTTTAATTGTAATTGAGCTGGATTTTGTTTTAAAAAATCTTCTTGTTCCAAATTACTTTTTCCGTCTCCACGCAAAATCATATTGGTTGTTGCAATCGTAAACATATACGGTTGCAGTTCCAATCCGTGTAATTGGTTTTTTCGTATCTTATTTTGTTGTGTTTTGTCATCAGTTTTTTGCAACATATCGTGCATAGCCGCAATCAAAAAACCACCAGTTCCACAACAAGGGTCAAAAACTGTATCAGTTGGCTTTAGCTCTGCTAAATCGCAAAATAATTCCGTAATATGTTTTGGTGTGAGAACGATACCTAAATTTTGTCCGTCTCCCCCTGAATACGACATAAATTCTCCATAAAACCGACCTAAATAATCTTCTGCCGAATGAATATATTTTATGTTTTTGTAAATATTTTCGTAAAGAAATTCCGTGTAATGTTTTAAAGGAGTTTTCTTTAAAAATTCATTTACTTCGTTGATTGCTTTTGTGTCTTTTATAACCAAAAACTGGCTTAACAATTTGTCTTTCTTTACTTGAGGTGCAACATTGACTCTTTTGAGGTTTTTCTCAATGGCTTCGTAGATTTTTTCTCCGTCTGTTGTGGTTTCATCTCCTGTTAAACTTTCGATACTGAAACCTTTATATTCCATTTCCCTTAAAGCCAACAAAATTCCCGATACAATCAAAGGTTTGTCTTTGTCTTGTATGCTTCCGTAATTGCGTAAATCTTCGTGAAGAGCTTTTGCATCTTTCAAGATTTCTTCCGTTGTTTTTTCTTCGGGTGTTTGCTCTTTGAGAATGTTTATGGTGTAATATTCGTCAATGTTTTTGTCGTTGAAAAGCGTAAAAGTTTCAACGTCTTCCAACTCTTTATATCCACCACGTTCGTCAATGAAAATAGGCGAAATTTTGTGTCGTTTTTCGTTCCCCGAAACTCCGAAAGCAATAATTTTTTTGTACGAAGTTTTTTCTGCAATGTGTTTTCCGTAGAACAAAGCACCGTTTACCGCATAATTTTTTACGCTTGTTACTGTACTACAAATTAGGTCTTTATCATTTCGTTTGATGTGATTGGAAACGTCTGCTTTGTTTTCGATGATGAGAACGAAATCTTTTACAACTCCGCAATATTCAGGAAAACCAACTTTTCCAGTTCCAGCTTTTGAAGCTGATTTTAGTGCGTCATCAATTTCTTTTATGTTGCTACCTTGCGGATGTAGATTTATGTTTGCTTCTTTGAGTAATTCGTAAACCCAAAAGTCCGTCAGTACTTCTTTTTTTGCCATTTTTGCCGTTTCCCGTTACGGCAACTCGGTCAAACGGTTTGTTTTTCAGTCCGAACCTTCAATTTAGCACGGTCATTCCGTTAGCCTTGCTGCCAACTTGTTTATATCCGCTATATAATAGCGCATATTGTTAATTTAAGGTGTTATATGCGCTATTGTATAACGTATTTATTTTTTACTAAAATAAAAATTATTTCTTATAAATCATCGAAAGGACTTTTTATTTTTTGAATGCTTTTAGTGCTTACATGTGTGTAAATTTCTGTTGTTTTACTGCTGCTATGCCCTAAAAGTTCTTGAATATAGCGTAAATCGGTACCCGATTCTAGTAAATGTGTTGCGTAACTATGACGTAGCCAATGTAATGTAACGGGTTTTGTTATTCCTGCTTTTAGTATAGCTTGTTTTAAAACTTGTTGTAGGCTTCTTGCATCGTACGCTTTTCCTTTTATTTGTCCTTCAAATAAAAATACTTCGGGTTTGTAAGATTTGTAATACTCGCGAAGCATCTCCAATATCTTCAAGCTCAGGGGAACTATTCTGTCTTTTTTTCCTTTTCCACTTTTTATTAGTACAATATTACGTTGCGAGTCTATATGATTTGGTTTCAATGCTAATAGTTCACCACATCGTAATCCGCAACTATAAATTAAGCTTAGCATCATTCTATGTTTAGAATTTGTAAGTGATTCAAGTATTCTTTTTACTTCTTCCTTGCTAAGTACATTTGGAAGAGATTTTGCATTTTTAGGACGATGAATTTTATCAATTTCAATTTTAGTGTTTAAGATCGTACTAAAAAATAATTTAATAGCATTCACAATTTGATTTTGATACGATGATGAAAGATTGTTTTTCAAAATATACTCGTTGTTATATATAATAACATCTTCATTGGTAATGTCACGCACATTTTTTTCTTTGTAAAATACTAAAAACGATTTTAAAGCATCACTGTAGGTATTAATGGTGTTTTCGCTGTAACGTTTAGAGCGAAGCCATTGTTTAAAACGAGCTATTTGCACAACGCCTTCTTCTGATGGTAAACGCAGTGATAAAGGGGTAATTTTAAATAAAATTCTGTTTTGTTCCGTATCGGGTAGGTGCCAAGCTTTTATGGATTGACTCCAACGCACGCCTTCCATTTTTTTGATTCGTTCTGTTAAAATTGAATTTTTTTCAAAAAATACCGCAATCCTCTGTTCTTTTTTATGAGTTAACGGTTTAGCTTCCCATTTCATAATAAAAGTTATTTATTTTAAAAGTAACTCTTTTATATGTTATTTCGTTTAAATTGAATGCTTTATTTTATGGATTCAATTTTTATAACTTCACTTTTTATACCCTTAGTTCCGCTTTCATTATAAGTCTGTTCCACAGTTACTTTTATTTTATCATATTCCGGAGCAGGAAATTTCATTAAATCTTTATAGTTATTTATCTTCTAAAAAGAACTCAATATCTGTTTCAAGAGCGTCACATATTTTCAGTAGAGTGGAAAAATAAAAATCTTCTTTTCCATTTTCCATATCACTGATTTTAGCGCGATCAATTTTTGGGATTCTATCAGCTAATTGCTGTTGTGTTAGGCACTTTTCTAATCTTTTATTTCTTATTAGCTGCCCAATTTTTTTTAATTTTTTGGTGAAATTATTTTCCATTAAAATTTTTTGTGGTTTTATTGCCACATTTAAAAAATATTTATATATTTGTAATAGCGAATTGATAATTAGCCTTTCATGGGCAATTAAAACGATGATTTCTCGTTCCGTAAAGTCCTAAAATTGCAGACGAGTGTATCGTGAAATCGCTCCATGTCTAAAAAGTTTCTTACTTTTGCATACGGCATGCGAGCGGTTTTCACGTAAGCTTTCAATTGCAAACAATTTATTTGTAAGGGTCGTAGGACACCCACGGATTGAAAGTGTGAAACCGCTCCTTGCTTTTTCTGCAAAGAATTCTTCATACTCCAGAAACATCGTTCCATAACCACATAAAATCTTATTTATGAGAACGAAATTTGTACATACCGCCATAACCCATCCGCCTTAATGCGGTGTTAAACCTTTTCCTTTTTGTTGCTCCTGCACCAAAAGGTATATAACAGTTACAGGCAAAACGTTTGGTAGCAGTGTGATAATCTGCTATACAAAAATGTCAGCACTGTATATAATGTACCTTATTACTTTTGGCACTATATAATTAGGGCATTTTAACTTATAAACTCGCATTTTAAAAGTATTGCCTTTATTTGTATTTTCCAAATCAAATGTTAAAATAATTTGGTACAAAGCAGGGGCTTCAAAAAGGTTAATAAAAACAATATACATATGGCTATAATGAAGTAACAGCTTAAAGTCAAAGTGCAAAGATTTTTGATTGAAAACGTAGCAGTCTAAGTAGGAGAATTAAAGCGCCATTAGGTCAAACGAATAGCTTATCAATGAAATAGTGAGTGATTCAAGAATTTAAATAAAAACATAGATGGACTGTACACTCAGCGGTATGATGTTTTCATCGAGTGTCGAACCACTGCAGGGAGCGTATGCAGATCGGGGAGCGGAGCGACGTTTCGATCTGGTAGCTTCAAAAGTGAATTTCGACCGATTAAAAGATCGCCGCAATAAAAGACTTTTGGTACTTTTTGTCTATAAAAAGTACGGAGAAGGGAATTGAGTTTATTGAAAGCACATTGAAATATTGAAGAATATTAAGTCTTATAATTTGTCTTTAACTTTTACCTTGATGTAAAATCGAAGATTCATCGAAACATTAATGTAAAAATGATAAAGTAGAGATAAAGTTACAAAAGATCAAGACTCTATTTTTTCAACGGTCAACAAACTTTTCTAAAAGGAAATCAAATAATCGCTCCCTACGGTCGTATTTGATTTATTCCTTTTCTTCAAAGAGTTGACACTCGCTGAAAAAATAATGTCGCTATTAAATCTCGGATTGTTCAACATCGGGATTTAGATTGAAAGCGGAGTAGACTATTAAGGAGAATCAAAGCGCCATTATCAGAAATGATAATTCACGGCTTCCAAACTGTAAAATATTTTTGGGACGTAAAAACGACTGTTGACAAGTTGAGGTGAGCGCAAAATCATAAGGGAGCAGAGCGAAATCGAAGATTCATGAATACATAATTATAAAAATAGTAAAGAATGAATACTTTTTTATGATTTAGCTTACAAAACGTAGTCGACCGTTTTAATGATACGGCAAGAAATCGAAGATTCATGATTTCAAAATGTAAAATAGATAATAGATCATACAAAAAAGAAAAGATTTTTGCTTCTTTTCATCGGAAATCGAAGATTCACGACTTCCAAGCTGTAAAATAAAGCCTGAGCGTAAAAGAAGAGAATATTAAATATCCGGATTTTGAGTTAAAATCGACGAGAAAAGACATCAATTTTGAAGCATTTTGGCAAAACCCTAAACCGAAAGATTTTCGGAAATAGCAACTAGGGGGATACTCCGTAGATAAAGCATAGTAAAGGCATGGATAGTGCATGAAACACATTTTCGGAAAAAAAGATAGAAAACAGAAAATTATTCTAAATATTTCAATTTAGTTAGGGAAAACCGAAAATTCAAAAAAGGAAAAATCACCGTTTT
>JBEBXO010000091.1:0-6829 GCA_040391585.1 Paenimyroides ummariense
TTTTATCATAAGCTTCACCAACAGCATCATCAGTTGTCTCGCCTAAAATTTCCATGTCGATAAACGAGTTTACTTTCACAATCTGTGTATGTCCGCCACTAATGGTCATCGCCAAAAACGGAAAGGTAGGTTTGTCAAATCCTTCTTCATCAATAAAATGCGCCAAAATATGGGCGTGCATGTGGTTTACCGCAATCAACGGAATATCCAGCGCCATACTTAACGATTTGGCAAACGATCCGCCAACCAGCAAAGATCCCATTAAACCCGGACCTTGTGTAAAGGCAATGGCACTTAAATCGGATTTTTGTATGCCGGCTTTTTGTAAAGCAACATCAATCACCGGAACAATATTTTGCTGATGCGCGCGCGATGCTAATTCGGGAATTACACCGCCGTACTGCTCGTGAATTTCCTGTTTTGCCACCACATTGCTCAATACTTTTTCGTTACATAATACGGCTGCACCGGTATCATCGCACGAACTTTCTATTGCCAAAATGTACTTTAATTGTTCCATTGTAAAAATTCGGTATAATTTATGTGTATAAAGTGTACTAAATACCGTATTAACTTACATAAATTAGTATTTTTGTTTCTTTAAATTAAAAAGCAAATTTAAAACAAATAAGGCTATCAAAAAACTTTTTAAAATACTGTTTGGATTGTTGTTGGGCGTGGCGCTGGTTTTTATACTGGCTGCCGTAATTATTACCACCCCGATAGTGCAGACAGAATTGGCGCATTATGCTACTACCAGAATTAACGATCAATTCAATATCCGAACATCAATCGGACAGGTTGCCGTGCAATTGGACGGCAGTGTGCTGTTGAAAAAGGTACATATTTTAGATGACAGAAACAACGATTTGGCTTATATAGACCGACTGTATACCGATATTACCGATTTTAAACAGCTTACCGAAGGAAAATTGTTGTTTGGAAGCACCGAAATTCAGGATGTTAACTTTTTTATCCATAAATACAAAGGCGATAGTTTAACAAATTTAGACAAGTTTATTGCTGTTTTTGATGATGGAAAACCCGGTAGTGGAAAGTTTTTAATGAAGATTGACCACCTGGATCTTACAAACGGAAGGTTTAAAGTTACCGATGATAATACTGGTAACACGCCCATTGATTTTAAAGAAATGAACGGTTCTTTAAACAAACTGCTGGTTCAAGGTCCCAATATCAATGCAGATATCACTAAATTATCGCTTAAAGACAAACGCGGAATTTATATTAAAGATCTGGTTACAAGTTTTGCTATGACCAGAACTTCAATGGATTTGAAACCTTTTGCAATTGAAACCGAAGAATCGTATATCAAAGGAAATATTGCCATGCGTTATGCGGTGGGCGATTTGAAATATTTTACCGAAAGGGTAAATCTGGCGGTCGATTTTAATAAATCTAAAGTTGCAACGAACGATTTAAAATATTTTTATAACGAATTTGGTGCCGATAACGTTCTGTATCTAACATCAAAAGCTAGGGGTACGCTGAACAATTTTAAGTTGGAAAACACCCAGCTTTCTGATAAATTCGGATCTGAAATCATTGGAAATTTTGCTTTAAAAAACCTGTTTGTTAAAAAGAATCCGTTTCGGGTTGAAGCCAATCTTAACCGCTTAAATATTACGCGTTCTAATGCTGTAGCGCTGTTGCCGAATATTTTAGGTAAATCGTTGCCGGTTGAGTTAGAAAAATTAGGACTTTTAAACCTGCAAGGTTCGGTTGCTTACGAAAATTTTTATGTAGATGCCAATGTTGAAGCTACTACAAATCTTGGTTTTGCAAAGGCCGATGTGGAATTATGGAACGTAAATCAAAAACAAAATGCTACGTACAAAGGCGATATCGCACTTGATAATTTTGATATTGGTACATTAATCGAAAATGAAAAACTGGGTACGGCTACCTTAACGGCTTCGGTAGACGGTAAAAGTTTCGATCCCGAATCGTTTAACACCATCATTAAAAGTCAGGTACAGCAGTTTACCTTTAATAATTATTCGTATAAGGATATTGAAATAGACGGTAATTTAAAATTGCCCGCATATACCGGAACTCTGGTAAGTAACGACCCAAATGCTTTATTGAATTTCAACGGTACGTTGGATCTTTCCACAGATAAAACAGCAGTCGATTTTAAGGCAGATGTTCAGCATTTAAACATGAATGCTTTGCAAATTGTAAAAGATTCGTTGGGTGTTTTTAAAGGGCATTTCGAGTTGATGGGAACAGGCGAAAATCTTGATTCTTTTGAGGGTACCATTATTGCCGAAAACGCATCTTACACCAATTCTAAAGAAACGTATTCGTTTGACAGCCTGTCGATCACCTCTCAATTTCAGGAAAATAACATTCGTAGAATCGATATTGAATCAACCGATATCGTAAACGGTTACATTCGGGGTAATTTTAAGTACAACCAGCTGAAAGATATCGTAGAAAATTCGCTTGGTAGTCTGTATAAGAACTATTCTCCTAATAAAATTGCCACCAATCAGTTCATAGAATACAACCTCGACATTCAGAACAAAATTGTCGATTTGTTTGTGCCTGAATTGGAAGTTGCAGATGATACGTCGGTTTCAGGAAAAATCAGTGCAGACAGTGGTGAATTTGTGCTTATAATGAACACGCCGTTTGTAAAATACAACGATAACAAACTAACCAATATACAGATTGATATAAACAGCCTGCGTGAAAATCAAAACGCGTTTATTGCTATTGACACCATTGATTTAAAAGCTTACAAGGCATACGATTTTGTTTTGAACAACGCCAAAAAGAACGATACCCTGTATGCCGATATGACGTTTAAAGGCGGAACAGAAGCTGCCGATAACTATTATCTCAACTTTTATCATACTATAAACGAAGAAAACAAATCGGTTGTTGGTATCAATAAATCCGAAATTCAGTTTAAAGAATCGCTCTGGTATTTAAATGAATACAACAACGATAAAAACCGCATCATTTTTAATAAGGAAATTAACGATTTTGTAATTGAAGATATTCAGCTTTCGCACAACGAACAAATGGTTTTGTTGAACGGAAGTATGCACGGTAAAAATTATAAGGATCTGAATCTGGACTTCGAAAATGTTGAATTGGATAAAATTACACCCGATTTAACCAATTTAACCTTTGCCGGATTAATTAACGGAAACGTTTCGTTTGTACAGGAAAACAACATCTTTAAACCGAAATCAAAGCTGAATGTCGAAAATCTGGAAATTAACGATGTGCTGTTAGGCTTGTTTAATTTTGAAGTAGAAGGCGACGAATCACTGCAAAATTTCAATGTAAAATCGAATATTGTAAACGATTATACCGAGAATTTCTACATGAACGGATTAATTTCAGTCAACAAAGGTCAAAGCAGGCTGAATTTAGATGCTGGTTTTAACAAGTTTAACCTTAAAGCCATCGCACCGTTTTTATCGTCGATCATGTCCGATGTTCGGGGCGATGCATCTGGTCGCGCAACTATTCAGGGAACGCACAAAAATCCCGATATCGAAGGTAAATTATATCTGACAAATGCTGGTATGCGACCTGTTTTTACGGGTGTAGATTACCTGTTCGATGAAAATGCACCGCTTGATGTTACTGAAAACCAGTTTATTTTACGAAATGTAAATATTACCGATTCCAAACACAAAACAAAAGGTTTGTTAAACGGAACTATTTCACACAACAAACTGAAAAACTGGCGCATTGACGCTAAATTAACCTCTGATAATCTGCTGGCTTTAGATATCGATTATAAAGAAGGTACACCTTATTATGGTACCGCTTTTATCGATGGTTCGGCAACCATTCAGGGTCCTGTGGAAAGCTTGGTGGTTAACATTGAAGCCGAATCGAAAAAAGGAACCAAAATAAAAATTCCTTTAGATGATGCCGGTGGTTTGGGCGATAATAATTTTGTCCATTTTTTATCTCCTCAAGAAAAGGCGAACCGTTTAAAGGGAATCGAAACTACGGTTAGCAACAATCGTTTTGGTGGGGTACAGTTGAATTTTGAATTTTATATTACACCCGATGCCGAGATTGAAATTCTGTTAGATCGTGCTTCCGGTCACGGAATGAAAGGCAGTGGTGCCGGTTTTATCACTATGGAAATTAATACCTTGGGACGCTTTAATATGTGGGGCGATTTTATGGTTTACAACGGCGAATACAATTTTAAATACGGCGGTATTGTAGATAAAAAACTCGATGTGGTGAAATACGGAACCATTCGTTGGGACGGCGAACCTTTAAACGCCATTTTAGATTTGCAGGCTGTTTATAAAACACAGGCTAACCCCGGATCTATTATTGAAAGCTCTGAAATTAACCGTAAGGTTGATACCGAAGTGGCTATTGTTTTACAAGGAAACTTAAGTAATCCGGAGATCGATTTCCTGATCGATTTCCCTAATGTCAGCTCTAGTATAAAATCAGAAATAGAATACAAACTGGCAGATAAGGATACGCGTGAAACACAGGCAATGGCATTGCTGGCAACAGGTGGTTTTATTACAACAACCAATGCAGGAAACGCTGTTTATGGCAGTTTGTTTGAACGTGCAAGCAGTTTGTTCGACGATCTTTTCTCCGATGCCGAAGGTAAATTCCGTGTAGGTCTTAATTATTCGCAAAGCGAACGTAATCCTTATAGCGATGATACCGATGCAGCACGTGTGGGTGTAACTCTTTCTACTCAGATCAGCGACCGTATTCTGTTTAACAGTAAATTGGGTGTTCCGATAGGCGGTCGCGAAGACAACGTTATTGTTGGTGATGTAGAAGTACAGCTGCTTTTAAATAACGACGGTACGTTGCGTGCACGTGTTTTTAACCGCGAAAACGATATTAATTATATTGGCGAAGGTATCGGGTATACGCAAGGTGTTGGTTTAACGTACGAGGTAGATTTTAATACCTTTAAAGAACTAATTAAAAAAGTATTGGTTCGTGCAGATAAGCGTGCCAAAGAAAAGGAAAAGGAAAAAAACAAAACGAAAAATGACGATACTGCCGATGATGATTTTGGACTGGATTATTTAAAGTTTCAGGAAAAACGTCGCGAAGAAAATACAGATGAATTAAAAGAAAAGCCGGAACCTAAATAGATTCCGGCTTTTCAATTTATTTTGTATCTTTAAACTATTATGAACAGATATGAAATCACAAAAAATTAAAAAGATAGCCGTTTTAACTTCAGGTGGCGATGCGCCCGGAATGAACGCTGCAATCAGGGCAGTGGTACGTGCATGCACTTATTATGAAGTTGCCTGTTACGGTGTGTTCCGTGGTTTTCAGGGATTGATTGAAAACGATGTAAAAGAAATGGGGCCCCGCGATGTGAAGTACATTATTTCTAAGGGCGGAACCATTTTAAAATCGGCTCGTTCAAATGAGTTTAAGACCACCGAAGGTAGAAAAAAAGCAAACGAAACCTTAAAGAAAAACGGAATCGATGCACTGATAATTATTGGTGGCGATGGCAGTTTTACCGGCGGTATGATGCTTTCTAAAGAATTTGGCATACCCGTAATTGGTATTCCGGGTACTATTGACAATGATATTTACGGAACATCACATACCGTAGGCTACGATACCGCTTTAAATACGGTGATCGATGCGGTTGATAAAATTCGCGATACGGCAACATCGCACAAACGCATTTTCTTTGTGGAGGTTATGGGGCGCGATGCCGGTTTTATTGCGCTGAATTCTGGAATTGGCGCAGGAGCAGAAGAAATTCTCATTCCCGAAGAAAACATTGGGTTGCCTAAATTATTAGAGAAATTAAAACGCAGCAAAGCTTCAGGAAAATCATCGTGTATCGTTATTGTAGCAGAGGGAGAAAAATCAGGTAAAAATGTATTTGAACTCAGTGATTATGTAGAAGAACATTTGCCAGACTATGATGTGCGGGTTTCTGTAATTGGTCATATACAGCGCGGTGGTTCACCAAGTTGTTTTGATCGGGTGCTGGCAAGCAGGTCGGGTGTGGCAGCGGTAGAGGCGTTGTTAAAAGGAGAAAAAAACATCATGATCGGGTTGCAAAACGATTTAATGGCATACACTCCGTTGGAAAAAGCGGTTAAAGGCGAAGCAGTAATCGATGAAGAATTAATAAGGATTTCAGATATTTTATCTATTTAAGTTATGAAAAAAGTAAAAATTGGAATAAACGGTTTTGGAAGAATAGGCAGATTGGTTTTACGTGAATCTTTTGAACGGAACGATGTGGAAATTGTCGCAGTGAACGATTTAATGGAAATTGATCTGTTGGCTTATCTTTTAAAATACGATTCGGTTCACGGAACCTTTAAAAAAGATATTTCTGTAGATGGGAATAATCTGATAATCGATGGAAGAAAAATCAGAGTGACTGCAGAAAAAGATCCGTCTTTATTAAAATGGAACGAAGTGGGTGTAGAAGTAGTGGCAGATTGTTCGGGCGTTTTTAAAACCATGGATAAAGCAGGCTTGCATTTACAGGCAGGAGCAAAGAAAGTGGTTATTTCATCACCGTCAGACGATATTCCTATGTTTGTAATGGGGGTTAATCACGAAAAAATTAAAGCAAATGATTCTATTTTGTCAAATGCTTCATGCACCACAAACTGTTTGGCACCCATTGCTAAAATTTTAAACGATGAATTCGGAATTGTAGAAGGTTTAATGACTACGGTTCATGCAGCAACTGCATCTCAATTGGTGGTCGACGGAGCTTCTAAAAAAGATTTCCGTGGTGGTCGTTCTGCCTTAAACAACATCATTCCGGCAAGTACAGGGGCAGCAAAAGCGGTTACCA
>JBEBXO010000092.1:0-6807 GCA_040391585.1 Paenimyroides ummariense
CCGATATGTATAATGATAATACCATTTTCTTTGTATTGCACGGAGTAAAATCGGGTAATATTGCCAAATCGGCACAAATGTATCTGGAATTAGAATCAGACTATAACATCAAACAAAATCCAGTTTTAATAAGTACCGATGATTACGGCGTGGTGCTTATCAAGAAAAATTGGGAAGAATATATTAAGGATGCCGGAAAATAACAAACTGCCAAAAAAACAAAGTAGTACCAATAAATGGTTTGTTTTTACAACAATACCTTTTCAAATGGGTGCAACTATTTATGTATTCTACAGAATTGGCGGTTGGTTAGATAAAAAATATTTAATATATAACGATTGGGGCACAAAAAGTGTAACTTTGCTCGGAATTTTTCTGGCATTGTATCAAGTCATCAGTCAGGTTAATAAATTAAACAAAAATGGGTAAAGCATTAGCTTTTATAGGTCAGTTAGCTATTTTAGCGCTCGTTTCTTTCGGGTTACATTTTTTATTGCAGTCAATTACCAAGCAATCTGTTCATTGGGAAACAGCCTCTGTACAGTTGTGGCAAATTTATGCCTTACAGTTTTTGCTGTCTGCATTGTTAATTTTTGGTGTAGTAGGTATTGGTAAAAGCATGCCGCAAAATTTAGGTTTTTTGTTTTTAGGTTTTTTAACTTTAAAACTAGTAATTAATTATATTGCTATTCGTGGTGCATTAGAAACCACTGCAACAGATAATTTTTTTAAATATAATTTTCTGGTTGTTTTCTTTTTGTTTATGTTTTTTGATGTGTACGTAACCTATCGTGTTTTAAATCAATCACATTTACCTAAAAATAAATAACAAAAAAAAGTTTAAAATACTTCTGCTACGAAACGATAAATATTGTATTTTTGCACAAAATTTTTGAACCATAAAAAATTTAATCCCGGTATGGTGACTATTAAAAAATCACTTCATTTACTAACAGCTGCTTTATTTGCTTTGATGCCTTTGGTTTCAAACGCAGAAACACCAGTTGTTTCAGCACACGATTCTTTGCATGCTGTAACTACAGAAACGACTCATGAAACGCACGATTCACATGAAACGCATGCTGAAGTTGATCCAAGTTCAAAAGAATTTGTAAAAGCTTACACACAGCATCACTTGATGGACGATCATTATTATTCGTTCTTTGGAAATGCAGAAGAGCACAGACATTATGGTTTTGGATTACCAGTTATTTTGGTAGATAACGGTCTGAAAGTTTTTATGTCTACAGAAGATTTTGTTTACAACGGAACAGTTGTAGAAAACGGCGGACAACATTATAAATACTACCACGGTAAAATTTATAAAACAGATGCTGCAGGTACGATTTCTTATGATGAGCATCATCATCCTACAAATGAAAAACCTTTCGATATTTCTATTACTAAAAACGTTGTAGGTTTATTATTAGCTACCGTATTATTATTTTTAGGATTTACAGCTTTAGCAAAAACATACAAATCATCACCAAACAATTTACCTAAAGGTATTGCACGTGCATTAGAACCATTGGTAATTTATGTACGCGATGAAATGGCTCGCCCAAACATTGGTGAAAAAAAATATAAAAAGTACATGCCGTATTTATTATCGGTTTTCTTTTTAATCTTCTTATTAAACTTATTAGGTTTAACACCACTTGGTTTAAACGTTACAGGAAACATATCAATTACCGTGTGTTTGGCATTGTTTACTTTCTTATATGTAAACTTTAGCGGAAACGCAGATTACTGGAAACACATTTTCTGGATGCCGGGTGTGCCGTGGCCAATGAAAATTGTTTTAGCACCAATTGAGGTTTTAGGTATGTTCACAAAACCATTCTCGTTATTAATTCGTTTGTTCGCAAACATCACCGCAGGTCACTCGGTAGTAATGGGGTTAATTGCAGTAGCGTTTGTAATGAAACAAACATTATCAACGCCGGGTGCAGTAGGTGTATCGTTCTTGCTAACCTTATTCTTAACAGTGTTAGAATTGTTGGTAGCATTTTTACAGGCATTTATCTTTACAATGTTATCATCATTGTTTATTGGTTCGGCTGTTGAAGAACACGATCATCATTAATAGAAAAGAAATAAAAGAGTATTAAAATTTTGTTTAATTATATATAAATCATTTATCATGACAATTCCAAATTTAGTAGGTGCTGGTTTAATCGTTATCGGAGCAGGTATCGGTTTAGGTAAAATTGGTGGTTCTGCAATGGACGCTATCGCTCGTCAGCCAGAAGCTGCTGGGAAAATCCAAACTGCAATGATCATCATTGGTGCATTATTAGAAGGTTTAGCATTCGGTGCTTTAATCTTAGGAGCTTAATTAAAAAAACAATATCTGTAACGGTTGGTTGCAGATATTGTTTAATTAAACAAAAATCAACTTAGTATAAATTCATATTTTTTTAAGATACAATGGAGAAATTAATTCACGATTTTAGCTTTGGTTTATTCTTTTGGCAAGCTATTATTTTATTGGTGATCATTTTCTTATTAGGAAAATTTGCTTGGAAACCAATCGTTAATGCGTTAGAAGCCCGTGAAGAAGGTATAGCAGATGCTTTGGCTGCTGCAGAAAACGCTAAAAGAGAATTAACCAACTTAAAAGCAGACAACGAAAAGTTGTTAGCTGAAGCTCGTGCGGAACGCGACGTAATGTTGAAAGAAGCCCGTGAAATGAAAGATAAAATGATTGCTGAAGCTAAAGAAGAAGCTCAGGCTGCAGGTGCACAAATGATTGCACAAGCACAAGCTACGATTCAAAGCGAGAAGAACGCAGCAGTTGCTGATATCAAAAATCAGGTATCTACATTATCAATTGATATTGCTGAAAAATTGTTAAAAGGTCAGTTGGCTGATAAACAAGCACAAGAGCAATTGGTGGGATCATTATTAAACGATATTAAATTAAACTAATACTACGTTATGACGGGAACAAGAGCAGCGGTAAGATATGCTAAAGCAATTCTTGACGTGTCTAACGCAAAAGGAAATGCAGATGTGGTAAGCACCGATATGAAAAACATATCTGATGCCATTTCACAAAGCAACGAGTTAAAGTTATTTTTAGAAAATCCAATCGTTAAAGGATCTTCTAAATTAGCTGCCTTAAACGAAATTTTTGCTTCGGCTAACGCAGATACTAAAAACTTATTTTCGGTTTTATTACAAAACAAGCGTTTAGATATTTTAGAAGCAATTACAGCACAATACGCTACATTGTATGACGAGTTAAAAGGAACCGAAGTTGCTTATGTAACTACAGCTACACCTTTAACACCAGCATTAGAAGCGCAGGTATTGGCTAAAGTAAAAGAACTTTCTACAAAAGAAGTTACTATTGTAAACGAAGTGAACGAAGACATAATTGGCGGCTTTATCATTCGTTTGGGCGATATGCAGTACAATGCATCAATTGCAAACAAATTAAGCCAATTAAAAAGAGAATTTAATAATTAAATCACACACGGTTAACGTGATAAAATAGTCAAACGCATGGCAGCAATTAATCCTGCTGAGATTTCAGCAATATTAAAGAAACAATTATCTGGTTTTACAGCAGAAGGATCTGTAGAAGAAGTTGGTACCGTTTTAACAATAGGTGATGGTATTGCACGTGTTCACGGATTGGCAAACGCACAGTATGGTGAGTTGGTTCAGTTTGAGAACGGTTTAGAGGCAATGGTTCAAAACTTAGAAGAAGATAACGTTGGGGTTGTTTTATTTGGCCCATCTACGGGTGTAAGCGAAGGATCTACTGTAAAAAGAACAGGTCGTATCGCATCTATCAAAGTAGGTGAAGGTATGTTAGGACGTGTGGTTGATACGTTAGGTAACCCAATTGATGGTAAAGGACCTATCGCTGGTGATTTATACGAAATGCCAATCGAGCGTAAGGCTCCAGGTGTTGTATTCCGTCAGCCGGTAACTGAACCAATGCAAACAGGTATCAAAGCAATCGATGCAATGATCCCGGTTGGTCGTGGTCAACGTGAGTTGGTAATTGGTGACCGTCAAACTGGTAAAACTACGGTTTGTATCGATACCATTTTAAATCAAAAAGAATTTTACGATGCTGGTAAACCAGTATTCTGTATATATGTTGCTGTTGGGCAAAAAGCTTCTACAGTAGCAAACATTGCAAAAACATTAGAAGAAAAAGGCGCAATGGCTTATTCAATCATTGTAGCTGCAAACGCTTCTGATCCTGCGCCAATGCAAGTATATGCTCCAATGGCTGGTGCTGCAATTGGTGAGTATTTCCGTGATTCAGGTCGTCCGGCATTAATCATTTATGATGATTTATCTAAACAAGCGGTAGCTTACCGTGAAATGTCATTAATTTTACGTCGTCCACCAGGTCGTGAGGCATATCCTGGAGACGTTTTCTATCTTCACTCTCGTTTATTAGAGCGTGCTGCAAAAATTATCGGTGACGACGAAATCGCTAAAAACATGAACGATTTACCAGAATCGTTAAAGCCAATCGTTAAAGGTGGTGGTTCATTAACTGCTTTACCAATTATCGAAACACAGGCTGGTGACGTTTCTGCATATATCCCAACAAACGTAATTTCGATTACAGACGGACAAATTTTCTTGGAGTCTGATTTATTCAACGCAGGTGTACGTCCGGCAATTAACGTAGGTATTTCGGTATCTCGTGTTGGAGGTAACGCGCAAATTAAATCAATGAAAAAAGTGGCAGGTACATTAAAATTAGACCAAGCACAGTTCCGTGAATTAGAAGCTTTCGCGAAATTTGGTTCTGATTTAGATGCAGTAACTTTAAACGTAATCGAAAAAGGTCGTCGTAACGTTGAAATCTTAAAACAAGCGGTAAACGATCCGTATTCTGTTGAAGATCAGGTTGCAATTATCTATGCAGGTTCTAAAAACTTGTTGCGTAACGTTCCTGTAGAAAAAGTAAAAGAGTTCGAAAAAGAATTCTTACAAGTATTAAACTTATCGTACCGCGATACGTTGAATGCATTAAAAGCAGGTAACTTATCTGACGAAGCTACAGCTACATTAGAAAAAGTTGCAAAAGAAGTATCGTCTAAATACTAATAAAAGTATAGAGTAGTTAGTATTGAGAAGTTAGAAATCTAGATTCTCAATACTAATATCTAATTTCTTTGTCTTAATTCAATT
This sequence comes from Paenimyroides ummariense, assembly GCA_040391585.1. Classification (GTDB taxonomy): domain Bacteria; phylum Bacteroidota; class Bacteroidia; order Flavobacteriales; family Flavobacteriaceae; genus Flavobacterium; species Flavobacterium ummariense_A. The sequence goes on from JBEBXO010000092.1 coordinate 5,170, forward strand.
AAAATGGCAAACTTAAAAGAAATACGTAACAGAATAAACTCGGTATCATCAACCATGCAGATTACTTCTGCAATGAAGATGGTTTCTGCAGCAAAATTAAAAAAGGCGCAAGATGCTATTACAGCTATGCGTCCGTATGCAGAGAAGTTAACCGAATTAATTCAGAACATCAGTTCAACATTAGAAGGTGATGCAGCTGGGGTTTACGCAGAACAACGCGAAGTAAACAAAGTTTTATTAGTTGTAGTTACATCAAACCGTGGATTGTGTGGTGCTTTTAATGCGAATGTTATTAAAGCTACGCGCACGTTAATTGATACAACCTATGCTGGTAAAAGTGTTGATGTATTAACAATTGGTAAAAAAGGATACGATTTGGTTGGTAAAACCGAAACTGTTTTTGCAAACCGCAGTGATTTGTTCGATGCTTTAACGTTTGCTAATGTTGAAGTTGTTGCGCAACAAATTATGGATGCTTTTATTGAAGGATCTTATGATAAGGTGGAGTTGGTTTACAATCAATTTAAAAACGCAGCTACACAAATTGTACAAACCGAACAGTTTTTGCCTTTAAAACCAATTGAAGCAGAATCAAACGTAACGGTAGATTATTTATATGAGCCTTCTAAAGAAGAAATCATTTTAAATTTAATACCTACATCGTTAAAAACGCAATTGTACAAAGCAGTTTTAGATTCTAACGCAGCTGAACACGGTGCACGTATGACGGCTATGCACAAAGCAACCGATAATGCGAAAGATTTACGCGATCAGTTAAAATTAACGTATAACAAAGCACGTCAGGCTGCTATTACAAACGAAATCTTAGAGATCGTTGGTGGTGCCGAAGCATTGAATAATTAATACGTTTTTAGTTACTATATAAGAGGCATTTTGTGCCTCTTTTTTATTTTATATTCATGGTGTATCATAAACTTTTTATTATCCTTTTCGTATTGTGTATTATTAGCTGCAAGAAAAATGATACTATTGCAAATGAAAAATTATTAATTGAATCTATTTCTATTAATGATTCAATCTCTGTGTCTTTTGTTAGAAAAGATTCAATTATAAATGATAGTGTTTCATTATATTTTAAATTAGAAAAACCTTTAAATAATCATGCAGATATCTTTTATGATAATTTGGCATTTAAATTTTTCTTGAAGTACAATGAAACTAATGATTTTGATAAATTAATCATTATTAATGATGATGAGTCTTTTGATTATAAGAAGTCTTTTTTTATAAGTTTACAATCATTATTAGAATTAAGAGATCATTTTTTAAACAAGGAAAAAAGATCAGACTTAGAAAACGTGTTTTTAAATAAAGAAATGAGCGTAGCTTTTTTCGGTGTGTTTGAAGAGGTAACTCAAAAATATGGTCAGATTGAAAAGATCACAATTGATGATTATGAAATTAAAGACACAAAGAATGTTAATAAAATTTTTATTGTGAGTTATGTAATGTATTTTGGAGATACGGGAATGAGAATAAGTTATTCTATTCCATTGAAAGCGGAAAGATAATTAGATACGAGTATATTTAATTTTGCTAGACTTAATAAAAGATACCCCCTTGATAACTATGGTTTTTCAAAATAAAAAATGTTAAAATTCTCACTGTTTTTTTACG
>JBEBXO010000093.1:0-6797 GCA_040391585.1 Paenimyroides ummariense
AGTCCTTGTGGACCAACAAAACATTCTTTCGGGAATGTTTTTTTTTGCTTTAAACCCAAGCTTTTTAACATTTATTTTACACGTTTTTTAAACCATTTTAAAAAAGTTTAAATTAAATTTGTCACCGAAATGCTTAAGATATTCAACATATCGACTTTAATTTTATTTGTGTGCTTTCTTTTTGCACCTACAATTACGTATGCATTTAACGCCGATGTAGACACCTATTCTTTAATCATTAACGAAGAAGAAGAAACGCATTCTAAACAAAAATCAAAATCAAACAACAACACTGTTAACGAAGAAGAAGAAAAAGAAGTACACTATTATACTTTTCAAAACTTTAAAAATTACCTTGCACAAAAGCCTATTTTTGTTGCATCGTCTAATTTTGACAACAGTACACTTAAAGACGATTTAGTTTTTAAAATACCCCTTCCCCCTCCAGAATACAATCTATAATTAACAAGTATCGTTGGTATGTTTTTAACATCTGCCAACACATTTTACACGTTTATTAATTATAGATTTTTATGAAAAAAAATATTAAGGCAGAGTTGTCTCAAAACTTTGCATCTGGTTTGGTGGTGTTTTTAGTAGCATTACCACTATGTTTAGGTATCGCATTAGCCTCGGGGGCACCTCCTTTATCAGGAATTATCGCAGGAATTATAGGTGGTATTGTTGTAGGACTTATTAGCAATTCCAACATATCGGTATCAGGTCCTGCTGCCGGCTTAACCGCAATTGTACTAACTGCTATTACTGATTTAGGCGCTTTTGAACTGTTTCTTTGTGCCGGATTTATCGCTGGAATTTTACAGTTAATTTTAGGATTTATCCGTGCAGGAAGCATTTCTAACTACTTCCCAAATAATGTAATTGAAGGAATGTTGGCAGGAATAGGTATCATTATTATTTTAAAACAAATTCCGCACGCATTAGGGTTTGACACCGATAATATGAGTAGCGAAACTTTATTTACCAACGGTTTTAATCTTAATTATTTCAACGAACTTGCTTCTGCCATTCACCCGGGAGCTATTCTAATAACATTTGTATCGGTTGGTATTTTATTAGTGTGGGATAAAATTCCATCATTAAAAAAATTAAAAATGCTACCAGGCGCATTGGTCGCTGTAATTGCAGGCATTTTGCTTAACCAATTGTTTATTGCAACAGCAAGCCCAATGGCAATTACTGCATCGCATTTGGTTACCTTACCGATACCAACAAGTGCCGAAGATTTTAAAAACTTAATCACTGTACCAGATTTTAATGGTTTCACAAATCCGAAAGTATGGATTACCGGCGCAACCATTGCTATTGTAGCATCTATTGAAACACTGCTTTGTATTGAAGCATCGGATCGGTTAGATTCTAAAAGAAGAATTACCGATACCAATTTAGAGCTAAAAGCACAAGGAATAGGCAATTTAGCTAGCTCATTAATTGGCGGATTACCAATGACATCGGTTGTGGTGCGTAGTTCGGCAAATGCCAACGCAGGCGCAACTTCAAAATCATCGGCAATAATTCACGGTTTATTACTGTTAGTGTGCGTATTATCAATTCCTTTTATTTTAAATTTAATTCCATTAGCAACATTGGCTGCCGTATTAATTTTGGTTGGATACAAATTAGCCAAACCAGCAACCTTTAAACATTTCTGGCACAATGGTAAATATCAATTCATACCATTCGTAGCTACTGTTTTAGCAGTTGTTTTTACCGATCTATTAAAAGGTGTGGGTATAGGATTGGTAATTTCTATTATTTATATTTTGCAAGGAAACATGAAAAGAGCTTATTATTTAAGCAGGGAAACATTAAACGATACCGACGAGTTTACCATCAAACTGTCTGAAGAAATTTCGTTCTTAAATAAAGCTGCCATTAAAAAAACACTTAAAAATGTTAAACCCGAATCGAAGGTAAGAATTGATGCCCGAACAACTTCTTACATTACTACCGACGTTCTAGAAATGATTCAGGATTTTGCCAACGTTCGCGCAAAAGAAGATAACATTATGGTAGAACTAATTGGTTTTAAAACATCGTATCGTGATTACGAATCAGATCAAGATTCACACATTTTAATAACTCACCGAAGAGCAATGTAATTTTAAATCAGCTCTTTAAATAAATTAACAAAAAGGTTTTTACCCAAATTAAAACCTTAAAATGAATAATATTGTAATTTTGAAAAATAATATAAAAATTATGTGTAACGAATTAGAATTAAGCTTCAATAAAATTATTGACGGAAATAAAGAATGGATGGATTTTGTTAAGAACGATACTTCGGGTCGTTTTCAACAACTTTCAAAAGGTCAAAACCCAGAAATTTTATGGATTGGATGCGCCGATAGTCGCGTACCTGCAAACGAATTAACAGGCACCAAACCAGGCGAAGTTTTTGTCCACAGAAACATTGCAAACGTTTGTGTACATTCAGACATGAACATGTTATCGGTTTTAGATTATGCGGTAAATGTTTTAAAAGTAAAACATATTATTGTTGCCGGACATTATGGTTGTGGAGGCGTAGCAGCATCTTTAAGCAGAAATCAATTTGGTATCATTGACAACTGGTTGTGTCATATAAAAGATGTGTACCGCTTACACGCCGCAGAAATAGACAGCATTGAAGACAAAGAAACAAAAACCAACCGTTTAGTAGAATTAAATGTAGAAGAACAGGTTTTTAATTTATGCACCACATCTATTGTACAAAACGCATGGAAAAACAACCAACCTTTAGCAGTACACGGCATGGTTATTAATATTGGTTCGGGCGAACTTATTAACCAAAATTGTACTTTTACCAATAACGAAAGTTTAGGTAAAGTTTTTGCTTACAAATAATAATAAAATCCAGCTTAAAGCTGGATTTTATTATTTTAAACGAACCTGTATTAATTTGGTTACATACTTTCCTATCACATCAAATTCTAAATTCACTTTTGTACCTACTTTATAAGTTTTAAAAAGTGTATGTTCTAATGTATAAGGAATAATTGCTACGCTAAAGGTATTAATTCCAGAATTTACAACGGTTAAACTGGTTCCATCAACAGTTATTGATCCTTTATCAATAGTAACATGTTTAGATTTTTCGCTGTATTCAAAACTAAAATAGGTGCTTCCGCCAACTTCTTCTATTTTTGTAATAACAGCTGTTTCATCAACATGTCCTTGCACTATATGCCCGTCTAAACGATCATTTAAAGGCATTCCACGTTCTAAATTCACAACATCTCCAACATTCCACAAACCTATTGTTGTAACATCAATGGTTTCTTTAATAGCAGTAACTTTATACGTATTCCCAGCAATTTCAACCACCGTTAAACATACGCCATTATGTGCCACGCTTTGATCGATTTTTAAATCTTGAGCAAACGGACTTTCTATAAACAAGTGTACATTTGTTTGATCGTGTTCTATTTTTCGTATAACTCCAAGAGTTTCAACAATACCAGTAAACATAAGTAGAATAATTTTACTAAATTTGTAACAAAATTAGCAATAATTAGCGCAACGCATGTTTAAAAAAGGTGAAAATATTATATTAGGCATTTCTATAGGCGACATGAACGGTGTTGGTCCAGAAGTTATTTTAAAAACTTTCGAGGATCAACGAATGATGGAATTATGTACACCTGTAGTTTTTGGAAACGCCAAATTGTTATCGTTTATAAAAAAAATCGTTAACTGCACAACCAATATTCATGGAATTGATTCGTTAGATCAGATCCAAAAAGGCAAATTCAATGTTTTAAATCTTTGGAAAGAGGGCGTAAATTTAGATTTTGGAACATTAGACGATACCGTTGGGCAATACGCCATAAAATCTTTCGCAGCAGCTACACAAGCTTTAAAAAACAACGAAATTGATGCATTGGTTACTGCACCTATAAATAAATACAACATTCAGTCAGAAGAATTTCAGTTTCCCGGACACACCGATTATCTTGACAAAGAACTAAACGGAAACGCGTTAATGTTCATGATTAGCGAAGATTTAAAAGTAGGTTTGGTTACCGATCACGTTCCGTTACATTTGGTATCGCAAAGTATTACACCCGAATTAATAAAACAAAAAGTACGCACCATAAACAAATCGCTAATTCAGGATTTTAATGTAATTAAACCAAGAATTGCTTTGTTAGGATTGAATCCACACAGTGGCGATAACGGAATTATAGGCAACGAAGAATTAAGTTACATAAACCAGACTGTAAAAGAACTATTCGACGAAAACATTGTAATTTACGGTCCTTATTCTGCCGATGCTTTTTTTGGTTCAGAACAATACAAAAATTTCGATGCCGTTGTAGCATGTTACCACGACCAAGGATTAATTCCGTTTAAAACCTTAAGTTTTGGCAATGGTGTAAATTACACCGCAGGTTTAGATAAAATTCGCACATCGCCCGATCATGGCACCGCTTACGACATTGCAGGTAAAGGAATTGCCGATTTTACCTCTTTTAAAAATGCAGTTTACGCAGCTTTAGATATTTATAAAAATAAAAACGAGTATTTGCAAAGCACAGCAAACCCATTAAAGGTTTCAACTATTTAACAACAAAAAATTAATGATAACTATTTGTAATTAAATAATTTTTATATCTTTGCACGCTCAAATAGATGGTTATGATAAGTGAAAAAGATTTTTTAATCCAATTTACTGGATTAAAGTTAGGAGAACATCAATTTGAATATCATATCGAAAATGTTTTTTTTGATATGTTTAATTACAGTGAATTTAACAGCACCAACATACAGGTTAGCCTTAACATGCTAAAAAAAACCACTATGTTAGAACTGCATTTTTCACACAAAGGCACAGTAAATGTACCTTGCGACATTACTAACGAAGATTTTGATTTACCTTTAGAAGGAAACTTAAATTTGTTAGTAAAATTTGGCGAAGAATTTAATAATGATAATGATGATTTATTAATTTTGCCACACGGAGAATTTCAGTTCAATGTGATGCAGTACATTTATGAAATGATTGCCTTATCGGTTCCTTACAAAAGGATACATCCCGATATAGCAGCAGATTACGAAGACGAAGAAACAGATGATGATTTGGATTTTCTAGACAGCGATGATTTGGAAATGATAAACGAAGATGATTTTGACGACGACGAATTAAACGAGAATGAAACCGACGAAAATTCGGACAATAATAAAGATACAGACCCACGTTGGGACAAATTAAAACAACTATTAACGGATAAATAATATTGTAAGATGGCACATCCTAAAAGAAAAACCTCGAAAACAAGAAGAGATAAAAGAAGAACTCACTACAAAGCAGTAGCTCCAACAATCGGAACTTGCGCTGTAACTGGTGAAGCACACTTAATGCACAGAGCTTACTGGCATGAAGGAAAATTATATTACAGAGGGCAAGTTTTAGTAGACAAAACAGAAGCTGTAGCTTAATTTTAAAAGAATAAAAAAAGCTCTCGCAATGCGAGAGTTTTTTAGTTTACCGTAAATTCAAACAAACAGCAAAACAGCTTTTTTAAATAAAAAAAGCGGTTATTTGCTATTTTTTTTGTAATTTTCACCACTTTTTCAACTTTTTTGAACATAAAGTAGTCCCTTATGACAAAAATTACAGCAGCCATAACAGCGGTTGGTAAATACGTACCAGATTTTGTGTTGTCTAATCAAGTATTAGAAACAATGGTTGATACAAACGATGAATGGATTACCTCGCGAACAGGTATCAAAGAACGCCGAATTTTAAAAGATAAAGACAAAGGCACTTCTTTTATGGCAATTAAAGCCGCACAAGATTTAATTTCTAAAAAAGGCTTAAACCCCGAAGAAATTGATTTAGTGTTAATGGCAACCACAACACCCGATATGCCCGTTGCGGCAACAGGTGTTTTTGTAGCTACACAAATTGGTGCCACCAATGCGTTTGCTTACGATTTGCAGGCTGCATGTTCAAGCTTTTTATATGGCTTATCAACAGCAACTTCTTACGTAGAATCGGGCAGATATAAAAAAGTATTATTAATTGGTGCCGATAAAATGTCATCTATTATTGATTATACCGATCGTGCTACATGTATCATTTTTGGCGATGGTGCCGGTGCCGTTTTAATTGAACCAAATACCGAAGATTTAGGATTTCAAGACGAAATTTTAAAAAGCGACGGTATCGGACGCGAGTTTCTAAAGATTGAAGCAGGTGGTTCTTTACTTCCACCATCAGAAGAAACCGTTAAAAACAAACAACATTTCGTACATCAAGACGGAAAAACAGTTTTTAAATATGCTGTTTCTGGCATGGCAGACGTAAGTGAACAAATTATGAAACGCAATAATTTAACACACGACGACGTTAACTGGCTGGTTCCACACCAAGCAAACAAACGAATTATTGATGCTACCGCAAACCGAATGGATCTTAACGAAGACAAGGTTATGGTAAACATTCACAAATACGGTAACACTACATCGGCAACACTACCTTTACTTTTAGCCGATTTTGAAAATCAATTGAAAAAAGGCGACAATTTAATTTTAGCTTCTTTTGGCGGCGGATTTACATGGGGCGCTATTTACCTTAAATGGGCATACACAAACAATTAAAAATTAATATAAACGAACTATAAAATTTTAGAATTATATGGACATCAGAGAAATTCAAAATTTAATTAAATTTGTAGCAAAATCAGGAGCTACTGAAGTAAAATTAGAAATGGACGATATTAAAATCACCATTAAAACAACTTCAGAAAACGCTACGGTAGAAAACGGAA
>JBEBXO010000094.1:0-6774 GCA_040391585.1 Paenimyroides ummariense
CTGCGGCCTCCTGCTCCCAAAGCAGGCGCGATAACCGGGCTACGCTACACCCCGATTGGCTATCTTTTTATTGCGGAGAGACAGGGACTCGAACCCTGGCGACAGTCACCCGTCGACAGATTAGCAATCTGCTCCGTTACCACTCCGGCACCTCTCCTACTTAACCAACATTCATCAGTTAAACGGTTGCAAATTTATAACGAGATTTAAGACTTTCCAAGCTTTTACTTTATTTTTTTGCTTCGTAATTACAAACATTCTAATACATCACTAATAATCAATCATATAAAAACAAATAATTTTAAAACCAAAACTTCTATTGTTTTAACGAGTTCATCTAATATTAAAATTTTCTTGTAAAAAACAATAATATTTTAGTAAATTCGCACTAAACTAAACGTATATATTATTATGAATAAGAAAGTAGTAATTGTATCTGCCACAAGAACACCAATTGGAAGTTTCATGGGCGCATTATCTACAGTTCCTGCTCCTAAATTAGGTGCAGCAGCAATTAAAGGTGCTTTAGAAAAAATCAATTTAGATCCAAATAAAGTTGACGAAGTAATTATGGGTAACGTAGTTCAGGCTGGTAACGGTCAGGCTCCTGCCCGTCAGGCTGCGTTATTTGCCGGCTTGTCTCATGATGTGGCTTGTACTACCGTAAACAAAGTATGTGCTTCTGGTATGAAAGCAATTATGCAAGGCGCACAAGCTATTGCTAATAACGATGCCGATATTATTGTAGCAGGTGGTATGGAAAACATGAGCATGATTCCTCATTACGCTAATTTACGCACAGGTGTTAAATTTGGTGGAACTGCTTTTGTTGATGGAATGCAGAGAGATGGTTTAAGCGATGCTTACGAAAACCAGGCAATGGGAGTTTATGCCGATGCTACTGCAACTGAATTTAACATTACAAGAGAACAGCAAGACGAATTTGCTATTAATTCTTACAAAAAATCTGCTGCTGCATGGGATGCCGGCAAATTTGATGCAGAAATTGTTCCAGTTGCTGTTCCTCAACGTAAAGGTGATCCTATTATGGTTACCAAAGATGAAGAATACACTAACGTGAAATTAGATAAAATTCCAGCATTAAATCCTGCTTTTACTAAAGAAGGAACTGTTACTGCTGCAAACGCATCTACCATAAACGATGGAGCTGCTGCTGTAATTTTAATGAGCGAAGAAAAAGCAAACGAATTAGGTTTAAAACCTTTGGCATATATTAAAGCATTTGCAGATGCTGCACAAGAACCAAAATGGTTTACTACAGCACCAGCAAAAGCATTACCAAAAGCATTAAACAAAGCAGGTATTACAATTAACGATGTAGATTTCTTTGAATTTAACGAAGCTTTCTCTGTTGTTGGTATTGCTAATACAAATATTTTAAAGTTAGACCCTGCAAAAGTTAACGTTAACGGTGGAGCGGTATCTTTAGGTCACCCTCTTGGTTGTTCTGGTGCACGTGTTGTAGTAACGTTATTAAACGTTTTAGAGCAAAATAACGGTAAAATTGGTGCAGCTGCTATCTGTAATGGTGGTGGTGGTGCGTCGGCAATCGTTATCGAAAAAATTTAATTCTGTAAAAATTTTTATAAAGATGAGAAGGAATTATTGCCTTCTCATCTCTTTTTTAGATTTTATATATGCATGCACTTTGTAATTTGGCTATTGTTCCTTTACGGTTTGAACCTTCGGACCGAAGCGAATTAGTTACACAGGTTCTTTTTGGCGAAACGTTTACTATTTTAGAAAAAAAAGAAAAATGGTCTAGAATCTCTTTAGCTGCCGATTTATACGAAGGTTGGATAGACAATAAACAATTTACAGAAATTTCTACAGATCAGTTTAATAAAATACAGCAAAGTGCCAAATTTTACTGTGCCGATTTAATTGATTACCTTACAGGAAAAAACACCTTAATGCCCGTTTCGGTAGGAAGTGATTTAACCCATTTAACTTTTGCCGACATTAATGTGCAAGAGTTATCTTTTGACGGAAACATGATTACCGGCATTCAGCCAAAAACCAACCTTTTACAAACCGCTTTTCTTTACTTAAATGCTCCGTATTTATGGGGTGGCAAAACACCTTTTGGCATTGATTGTTCCGGATTCACACAAATGGTTTACCGCTTAAACGGCTACAATATTCCGCGCGATGCATCGCAACAAGCAAAAATTGGCGAACCTTTAAGTTTTATTGAAGAAAGTGAAGTGGGCGATTTAGCATTTTTCGATAATGAAGAAGGAAACATTATTCACGTGGGAATCATTATGGAAAACAACTACATTATACATGCCCACGGAAAAGTTCGCATTGACCGTTTAGATCATTTAGGAATTTTGAATATAGATACCGGACGCCATACACACAAACTTCGCGTTATTAAAAAAATCATTTAATTTTTAATTCCCTATTTCTTTTTAAGAATGCTTATCTTTGCCAAAATATTTTTTTATGGCAACATTTGAGCAATTCAACTTACCAAAATCTTTACAAAAGGCAATTGATGATTTAGGTTTCATCACACCTACTCCAATTCAGGAAAAATCGTTTAACATGATATTGTCTGGTAAAGATGTTATGGGAATCGCTCAAACCGGAACCGGAAAAACATTTGCCTACCTATTACCTATTTTAAAACAATGGAAGTTTCAACCAACCGATGCTCCTCGTGTTGCCATATTGGTTCCAACGCGTGAACTGGTTGTTCAGGTGGTTGAAGAAGTTGAGAAACTAACAAAATACATGTCTATCCGCGTGTTGGGAATATATGGTGGTGTGAACATTAATACCCAGAAAACATCCGTTTACGAAGGAATTGATATTTTAGTAGGAACTCCAGGAAGAGTGATGGATTTGGCGCTGGATAATATTTTACGTTTTGATAATTTACAGAAGTTGGTTATTGATGAGTTTGATGAAATATTAAATCTTGGTTTCCGCACACAGTTAACTTCTATCCTATCAATGATGAAGGATAAAAAGCAAAACATCCTTTTTTCTGCCACCATGACCGAAGAAGTTGATGAAATTTTAGATGATTATTTCAACTTTCCTGAAGAAGTGTCATTGGCACCATCTGGAACTCCACTAGAAAAAATTAAACAAAGTGCTTACGTTGTTCCTAATTTTCTTACCAAATTAAATATTTTAAAGGATATTTTAACGAATGACGAAACCACCACACGAGTTTTATTGTTCGTAAACAACAAACGTTTGGCAGATTATGTTTTGGAACATATCGATGAAGAATTTCCAAATCAGTTTGGTGTAATTCATTCCAACAAAACACAAAATTATCGTTTAAATACCATGGAATTGTTTCAAAACGGTGAATTGCGTGGTTTGGTTACAACCGATGTTATGGCGCGTGGTTTGGATATTACCGATATTACACATGTTTTTAATCTGCAAATGCCCGAAATTCCTGAACAATACATTCACCGAATTGGTAGAACGGGTCGTGCCGATAAAGAAGGTGCTGCCGTTAGTTTTATCAGTCCTAAAGAAGAAGAAACGCATTTTGAAATTGAATCTTTAATGGATTACGAAATTCCTTTGGTAGATATTCCTAGCCATGTGGTTATTGCAGAACAGCGTTTAGAGTTTGAAAAAGACAAAGTGAAAATGAAAACCAACAAGCGTAAAATTGATACGGAACGTGGTGAGGCTTTTCATGAGAAAAAAGATAAAAACAAGAAAGTAAATTTGGGTGGGCCGGGAAAAAGAACTCCTAGAAAATCGGCTCCCAGAAACCGTGCGGTTGAACGTAAAAGAGACGAAAAACGCAAGAAGAAATAACAAAAAGGATTGTTCAAAATACAGAACAATCCTTTTTTTATTAATCGTTTAACAACTGTGCTTTATACTTTGAAATATGTTCTATTATTTCTTCTTCTGGTTTAGGGTACGAAATATCCTTGTATTTTTTTAAAGTGTCATAAATAATTTTAGCAACAATTAAACGGCTTACATCTTTATCATCGCTTGGAACAATAAACCACTCGCCTTTTTTATGACTGCTGTTCTTTAAAATTTCCTGATAACAAAACTGGTATTTCTCCCAAAAACTGCGTTCTTCTAAATCGCCAGGTGAAAATTTCCATTGATGTTTTGGTTTATCAATACGCTTTAACAAACGCTTTTTCTGTTCGTCTTTACTTAAATGTAAATAGAATTTTAAAACAATCACGCCGTTTTCTGACCAAAATTTTTCAAACTGAACCATTCGCTGCATACGGTTGTTCCAAAAATCATCGGTTAAATTATTCAGATCAATGTTCGGATTATGTTCATTTTCTAAATATTCAGGGTGCACACGTGTAATTAAAACATTTTCGTAATGTGTTCTGTTAAAAATAGTAAACTTCCCTTTTTCAGGTAATTTCGTATAATGTCTCCACATAAAATCGTGCTGCAATTCTTTGTGCGATGGTGTTTTAAAACTTTCTACCACCACTCCTCTCGGATTAAATCCTTTAAAAACTTCACGAATCATACTGTCTTTTCCAGCAGTATCCATTCCTTGAAAACAAATTAAAACCGAATATCGATCATCTGCGTACATCATATCCTGCAGCTCAGCTATTTTTTTACTGTACTTTTTAATTTCTTTTTTTAGGGTAATAGGATCTAAACCAGTATTGTATGTTGTAGGAATATCCTTTAAATTTAAATTTTCAGGGACTTTAAAATAATTACGCTTCATATTTTCTTTTTCTCTAAATTAGTCAATAAAATTTTAGCAATGAAAAAATATTTGCTTACCTCATGGTTAAAAATAGCCGGAATTGCAGCTGCATCGGGTATTGGTTATCAGAATAACGAAATAATGTTGGTTTCTGATAACGCCAATGCTCTGTATCATTATTTTGTATCGAACGATTCTTTAACGAAGTATTCTTTAGATGAAGAAGCGATTAATGAAAACATGGCGAAAGTGGCAAAATACGATTTGGAATCGTTTACAATTGTTGATAATACCTGGTATGCGTTTGGATCGGGATCGAAAGAGAACAGAAATACCGGTTTCATGGTAAACAAATTCTCTAAATATTCTACAAAGTTAGATTTAACGGGACTTTATGATGAAATGAAAAGTTTTTCGGAATTAACTAGCGATGAATTTAATATTGAAGCTGTAACAACCTATAATGAAGATTGGCTGTTTATTAACCGCGGCAACGGCCCCAAAAACGCCAATTACATTTTTTTTGTGCAAGGTAAAAATTTAACCGATGATTATAATATTTATTATTTTGAGTTTGATTTACCACAAATTAACAACGTACAAAGCGGATTTTCTGACGCTACTGTCATTAACAACACCCTGTATTTTATTGCAACTGCAGAATACAAACAATCTACTTATAATGATGGTGCCATAAAAGGAAGTCTTTTTGGTGCAATTGATCTAAAAAAAATGAAACTGCTTTTTACCGAAAAAATAAGCGACACTCACAAATTTGAAGGCATTACCATATTAGAACAAAACAAAAAAAGTATTGTTTTTGCTTTGTGTGAAGATACAGATGATACTAAAAACAACGAAGCCGCAATCTATAAATTACAGGTAGATTTAAAAGGTAAAATAAAATAAGCAGTGTAAATACTGCTTATTTTTATTCTTTTACTTTAAAGTTGGGTGTTGGAACACTTGCCCAGTTTTCACCTGTTTTTATACGATACAACTGCATTTCACTAATACCAAACTGTTTGGCTATTATACGCATTCTGGTTTTACGCTGTGGATCAAAAATCATACGTTTAATGCGCATAACCTGTGTAGAATCTAACTTCATTCCTTTTTGTGCCAAGCGTTTCTTTTCAATACGTTTTACATGCCCTTCTTTCACATTTGGATTAATCCGTTGGTGTGCATATTTTTCAGGTTCGGTAACCCATTTTAAATTAGTGTAGTGATCGTTTAAATTATCAAAATCTAAATGAATAACAAAGTTATGTTCGGCAGACGGCTTGTTTACAAAAGCTTCTGCAACTGCACGTGAAAGCATTACATGTTTGTGAGCGTAACCTGTACCGCTTTCTTTTGCAACTTTATGTCTAAAAATTCGTAAATTATTGGTAACATTTGGTTTTAGCAACGTACCATCGGTAAAATGTTCTTTATAACTTATTAAACGTCCGAAATTTGAAACTGCATAACACAATCTTTTTTTCACTCCGAGATTTAATTCAACAAAAGTTTCACCTGGATATAAAACTAACATAATAATTATCTTAAATTAATATAAGGTTTTTAGATAATATTTTTGGCTATTTATGTAGTGTTTTGTTTTAAAGGTTAGCAAATATAGACTTTTTTATTGGTTACCGCTGCTATTTAAAATGTTATTTTTAACCAAATAACTGTTAATTTTTTCAGGTTTGGTAATAGGTGCAAAACGTTTAACAGGGTTTCCGTGTGCATCAATTAAAAATTTAGTAAAATTCCATTTAACAGAATTAGTGATAAAACCGGGCAGTTTTGCTTTTAGGAATTGAAACAACGGGTGCGCATTTTTACCGTTAACATCAATTTTTTCAAAAACAAGAAATGATACTCCGTAATTTATCAGACAATTATTTTTTATCGATGTGGAATCGCCTGGTTCCTGATTGTTAAACTGATTGCATGGAAATGCCAAAATCACCAAATCCTGATCTTTATACTGTTGATACAATTTTTCTAAACCTTCGTACTGCCTTTAGATTTGTTCTTTGAAAAATTCATAAATTTATTAACAACCAAAACTG
>JBEBXO010000095.1:0-6251 GCA_040391585.1 Paenimyroides ummariense
ACAAAAGCTTGCAGCGGAAAGCCCGACCCGCCCATTAAAAGGCGGGGAACGCCCACAAGAAAAGGAGATATACTAAAAAAAGTAGTTGTAAATTCATTTGAAAAATCGTAACTTGTAAAGAAAAAGAAGATGAAAGAATATACATTAGTTATGGGAGCATCGGAAAATGTTCAACGATATTCCAATATGGCAATACGAAAATTGTTAAATCACAATCATAAGGTTAAAGCATTTGGTATTCGCGGTGGGGAGGTTAACGGCGTGCCAATTGAAAAACTACCTATTCATTGCGATGAAATTGATACGGTAACATTGTATTTAAATCCTACGAAACAAAAATCGTATTACGATTATATATTGAGTTTAAAACCGCGAAGAGTAATTTTTAATCCAGGAACGGAAAATGCGGAGTTACAAAGTTTACTTAAGGAAAATAGAATTGATTTTGAAGAAGCTTGTACTTTGGTGCTTTTAAGTATTAATAAATATTAAAAAAACAGAACTTAATTAAGTTCTGTTTTTTGTTTAAAGCTTATAAACAGCAGTAATATTAAAGTTATTAAGCCGTTTACAATGATTAATTCGTTATCGAAAACATATCCATTAAATAATGTTTTGGAATTGTTACTTATATATAAGGTAATAAAAGGTGAAACCAGACATATAAAAGGCACTAATTTATCGTGAACTTTTCGTGATTTAAAAAACATTCCGAAAGTGAATAATCCCAAAAGCGGTCCGTAGGTATAAGAAGCTATTTTGAAAATCATACTTACTACCGATGCATCGTTTATTATGTTGAAGATTACAATAACTGCGAACATTATCAAACAGAAAATTAAATGAACAATTTTTCGAACCTTGACATTTTTGGTTTTTTGAACATTTTCGGGTTTATCCATTCCTAAAAAATCAATACAAAACGATGTTGTTAATGCAGTTAAAGCAGAATCGGTTGTGGCAAAAGTAGCTGCAATTAAACCTAATAAAAAAACAATGGCAGGAAACAAAGCCAAATGATGAAAGGCTATTTCAGGAAAAAGTAAATCGGTTCGAGGTTTTCCGGTAACAAAATCGGCAGGAACATGAACTCCGTTTGCATCGGCATAAATGTAAAGTAAGGCACCAACACCCAAGAAAAAGATATTAATTAAAACAAAAATCCCTGTAAAAGTGAACATGTTTTTTTGCGCATCTTTAATATTGGCACAACTTAAATTTTTCTGCATTAAATCTTGATCTAACCCTGTCATTGCAATGGTTACGAACATTCCGCCCAAAAACTGTTTAATGAAATGGAAACGACTATCTACAAAATCTTCCCAAAAGAAAATTTTACTGTAACTGCTGTTTTTAACGGTTTCAAAAGCTTCTATGGCATTTAAATCTAAACTATGACAAATAAATATAATGGTTAAAACAACCGAACTTATCAAGAAAAACGTTTGCAGCGTATCGGTAATAATAATGGCTTTTAAGCCCGATTTATAGGTATATGCGTAGATTAATGCGAGTGAAATTAAGCCGGTTACTGCAAAGGGAATTCCGAAAGAATCGAACACAAAACGCTGAAAAACAATGACTACCAAATACAAACGAAAAGCTGAACCAATGGTTCTACTGACTAAAAATATGGCGGCGGCGGTTTTATAACTGTAAAATCCTAATCGTTTTTCGAAATATTCATAGATGGAAACCAAATTCAATCGATAATATAAAGGTAACAATACAGTCGCTGTGACAATAAACCCAACGGCATTTCCTAAAACAAACTGAAAATACTTAAATTGCTCGCCGCTGGGCGCACCTACTTCGCCCGGAACAGAGATAAAAGTTACGCCAGAAAGTGCGGTACCAATCATTCCGAAGGCAACTAAATACCACTTTGAATTTTTATTTGCCGAGAAAAAAGCAGCATTACTACTGTCTTTACGACTTACAAAATGAGAAATACCAATTAAAATACCGAAATAAATAATTAATATGGTTAAAATTACAATGGGAGTCATTTCTTAAAATTTTCTCAAAAATAAATATTTTATTGTTGTGTTATTGAAAACCTACCTTTAATTTTCAAGTAAATTTAGTATTTTTGCCCTATGGATTTTCCTTCGAAATTATTAGAAAACGCAGTGAACGAAATGGCGCAGTTGCCCGGAATTGGCAAAAGAACGGCATTGCGACTGGTCTTGCATTTACTACGCCAGCCAATTGAGCAAACCACTGGTTTAACTACGGCGTTGGATTTGTTGCGAAACGAAATTAAATACTGCAAAAGCTGTTATGCAATATCGGACACGCATTTGTGTGAAATTTGCGAAAAACCGTCGCGCGATCATTCTATAATTTGTGTGGTGGAAGATGTGCGTGATGTAATGGCACTAGAAAACACGCAGCTTTACAAAGGAATTTATCATGTTTTAGGTGGAAAGATTTCTCCGATTGATGGTGTTGGCCCTAACCAATTGAACATTTTGCCTTTAATTGAAAAGGTAAAAAAAGGTAGTGTTAGCGAAATTATTTTTGCGTTGAGTTCTACCATGGAAGGCGATACGACCAACTTTTATATTTACAAACAGATTAAAGATTACGGAATTATTACATCGACCATTGCGCGTGGAATTGCCGTTGGTGACGAACTGCAATATGCCGACGAAGTTACTTTAGGACGCAGTTTGATTCACCGTGTTCCGTTTGAAAGTAGTTTGAAGGTTTAAAGGAAAAAAGCGAACATACCCTCTACTCTTTCTCAAAATACAAATGATAATGTAAGCTACATCCCGGATTAAAATTAGATTTGCAAGAGGTACACTTATTACCGCTGTTTATATATTCTGCAATAGTTAATTCGTGTTTACAAACTCCACATAAAATAGCTTTTTGGTTATGCTCGGCTACTCTCCAAACTTGCGGCGTGTGTATTTCGGCTTCTTGGTGACATTTATAACAAGGATAATATTTTTTACAACATTTAAACTTTATTGCAATAATATCTAAATTGGAATGATAATGTGTGCAACGCGTTTCACTATCAACAGTTTGTCCGTAAACTTTTATATTTTCGTGTGGATTATTTGTAACAAAAGCTTCATTTTGCTTTGTTTTATGGCAAGATACCATTGAGAATACAATACAAATAACCAATATAATTTTATACATTCTTTTTATCTTCAAAGATAATTGAAATTTTAGATCTTAATTATTTAGGAAAACAATATATTTATGATCTAAAGTTCTACTTATGAAAAAATACCTTTTATTTGCTTGTTTAACGTTTACATTAACATCTTGCAAAAAAACAGAAGAGTCAGCAGAAATGATTTCTGTATCAGAAGTTCAAATGCCTGCAACAGAAGCAGAGAAAGGAATTTCTTCTACCGATTCATCGGAATCATCAAATACTTCAGAACAAAAAATAGTTAAAAATGCTAAGCTTAGATTTGAAACTGTTGATTTTGAAAAAACTGCCGATAGAATTTACACTGCTGTAAAAAAACACAAAGCTCAAATTCAGACCGATAATGAAGGAAAAGATTATAACTCTATAACACGAAACATTGTTATTCGGGTTTCAAATGAAAATTTCGAAAATATTTTAAAAGATATAACTACAGGAGTAACTTATTTTGATCAAAAAGAAATTTCTTCTGAAGATGTAACGGAACAATTTATTGATTTGGAAGCGCGATTAAAAGCGAAAAAGGAATTAGAAAGTCGTTACTTGGAACTATTGAAAAAGGCTAATAAAATTTCTGAAATTTTAGAAATTGAAAAAGAATTAGTTCTTATTAGAGAAGAAATAGAGTCAAAACAAGGCCAGCTTAATTATTTACAAAATCGAGTGTCTATGAGTACACTTGAAATTACTTTTTATAAACAAACAACGGAAACTGGCGTAACGGTATCGTATGGTTCAAAAATGTGGAATGCTGTAAAAGGTGGTGTAAGCTGGATACCTAGTTTCTTTTTAGGATTGCTATACATTTGACCATTATTGTTGATTGCAGCTTTAGTGTTTTACTATCTTCGTAAAAGAAAAAAGAATTTGAAAAACTAAACTAAAAAATCGACTCAATTGAGTCGATTTTGCTATTATAAAATTCGTTCTGAAACGTAATCTAATTTTACGGTTTGATATTTACTTTGGGTCATTTGAATAGAAAATTCAGAATCTGCCAAGAAAACCAATTGTCCCGATTTATCTTTTGCCAAGAATTTTTGTTTTACACGTTTAAATTCTGCAAACTCTTCGTTTTTAGGATCTTCTGGTCGCACCCAACAGGCTTTGAATGCAGGAAAATTTTCGTAAGTACATTTTGCGCCGTATTCGTGCTCTAAACGATACTGAATAACTTCGTACTGTAAAGCACCTACGGTTCCAATAATTTTACGTCCGTTTAATTCTAAAGTAAATAATTGTGCCACACCTTCGTCCATCAATTGATCGATTCCTTTTTCTAATTGTTTAGATTTCATTGGATCGGCATTGTTCACATAGCGGAAATGCTCTGGTGAAAATGATGGTATCCCACGGAAATTCATTAACTCGCCTTCTGTTAGCGTATCACCAATTTTAAAGTTTCCGGTATCGTGTAAACCAACAATATCGCCGGCATAGGAAATATCAACAATTTCTTTCTTTTCGGCAAAAAAAGCATTAGGGCTAGAAAATTTTAAATTTTTACCCAAACGAACATGTGTATAAGGTTTGTTACGTTCAAAAGTTCCCGAAACAATCTTTATAAACGCCAAACGATCGCGGTGTTTTGGATCCATATTTGCGTGAATTTTAAACACAAAACCTGCAAATTTATTTTCATCGGGTTGTACCAAACGGGTATCAGATTCTTTTGCGCGTGGCGATGGAGCAATTTCTATAAAACAATCGAGCATTTCGCGAACACCAAAATTGTTTAAGGCAGATCCAAAGAAAACCGGCTGCAAATCGCCGTTTATATAATCTTCACGATTAAATTTAGGATACACTTCGGCAACCAACTCTAATTCTTCACGCAGTTTAGTAGCAGCTTTCCCTCCTACCAATTTATCCAACGCTTCGTCTTCTAAATTATCAATCGTAATTACATCATCGATATTTTTACGGCTGTCTTCAGAAAACAAGTTTATGTTCTTTTCCCAAATATTGTAAATCCCTTGGAAATCGTATCCCATACCAATCGGGAACGACAAAGGCGTTACTTTTAATCCTAATTTTTGCTCCACTTCATCTAACAAATCAAAAGCATCTTTACCTTCACGGTCTAACTTGTTAATAAACACAATCATAGGTATGTTGCGCATTCTACAAACTTCAACCAACTTTTCGGTTTGTTCTTCTACCCCTTTTGCAACGTCAATTACCACAATAACAGAATCAACCGCAGTAAGTGTTCTAAAGGTATCTTCGGCGAAATCTTTATGCCCGGGTGTATCTAAAATATTAACTTTTTTCTCTTTATAATTAAAAGCAAGAACCGAAGTTGCCACCGAAATTCCTCTTTGGCGTTCAATTTCCATAAAATCGGATGTGGCTCCTTTTTTAATTTTATTGCTTTTTACGGCACCAGCTTCCTGAATTGCACCACCAAACAAAAGCAGTTTTTCTGTTAAGGTTGTTTTACCGGCATCGGGATGCGCAATAACCGCAAAGGTTCTTCTTTTTAATATTTCGTCTTTAAAACTCATTATTGTGTACTTAGGTTTGCAAAAATAGTACATTAATGTGTATTTTAAAACAAATAGATTGGTGCTTTTTATAATAGATTTCTATCTCTCACAAAAAAGTTTAACTTTGTAAAATCAACCAAAATTATAATGAAACTTATAAAAATACCTTTACATTTAATACTGCTTAACTTATCAATTTCTGCTTTTGCGCAAAAACCAACCGATGTTTTAGTAACCATAAATGACAGCATTTACAATGTTGCCGATTTTGAACGATTATACAATAAAAATATTGATATTATTGCCGATGAATCGCAGAAAGACATTGACACTTACTTTAACCTTTATAAAACGTATAAGTTAAGATTGCAGAATGCTTATGAATTAGAAATTGATAAATCGCCAACTGTTGAACAAGAATTTAAGGTTTACCGATCTGAAATTGCCGAAAAATACTTTATAAACGAAAAAGAATTAGATCGTTTGTTAAACGAAGCTTTAAAACGTGCAGATTACGAAATAAAAGCATCGCATATTTTAATTAATGTTGATGAATTTGCGCAGCCTGCCGATACGTTGAAAGC
>JBEBXO010000096.1:0-6186 GCA_040391585.1 Paenimyroides ummariense
ATTGTGAAGATCTTTTATATACTGCCTGCAGGTACTTAACATGGTTGGCGAAAACATATCGAACAGTTGTTTTTGTGCCGCGCGACTATTGTTTTGTACCTGATTTATTAATTCAGACTCGGAAAAAGGTGTTTTTAGATTCAATGTTTTAAGCCTCTTTATTACATAGACGCAAAAGAAACGGAAAAGGTTGTAAAGAAATAGTTTTTTTTTTGATTTTTATATTTTTTCCACAGATGCACAGATTTTTAGTGGCAATTTCAAGAACACAAAAAACTTATTATCAAATAGATATAACAAAACCTACGAGGAGAATTACCTTGCAGGTCTGTTGTATTGTTTTTAGCCCGGATTGCAGCGGCATCCTTTCTTGTTGCCGTCGACTCCGCTCGGGCAACAAGAAAGATATAGTGGAAAGCCGGAAAAGCTTCAAATAAAAACAATGAAATATTAATTTATGATGAGACTCTGAATCAAGTTCAGAGTGACATCAATTAAAAACCTGCAAAGTGTGATGCCTTGCAGGTTTTATTTATGATTTATTAGCCAATTGTCCGCAGGCAGCATCAATGTCTTTTCCGCGAGATCGGCGTACTTTTGCTACAATACCGGCATTGTTTAACGCACTAATATACGCATCGATAACCGTAGAATCGGCTTGTTGAAATTCGCCATCGTCAATTGGGTTGTATTCTATGATATTTACTTTGCAGGGTACGTGTTTACAGAATTTTACCAAAGCATCAATGGCTTTTTTATCGTCGTTAATGCCTTTCCAAACCACATATTCGTAAGTAATTTTGCTTTTGGTTTTTCGGTACCAGTATTCTAACGCTTCGCGCAGTTCGGGTAACGGAAAACTTTTGGTAAAAGGCATGATTTTGTTTCGGGTTTCTTCGATTGCCGAATGCAGCGAAACAGCCAGCTTGAATTTAACCTCATCGTCTGCCATTTTTTTAATCATTTTTGAAACGCCCGAAGTAGATACGGTAATACGTTTTGGCGACATTCCCAAACCTTCGTCTGAAGTAATCTTATCGATCGCTTTCATTACATTCGGGTAGTTCATCAACGGCTCGCCCATTCCCATAAACACAATGTTTGATAGCGGACGGTTGTGATACAATCGGCTTTCCTGATCGATTGCTACTACCTGATCGTAAATTTCATCGGGACCTAAATTACGCATGCGCTTTAAACGCGCCGTTGCACAGAAATTACAGTCTAAACTGCAACCAACCTGACTTGAGACACAGGCTGTAGTACGTTTTTCGGTAGGAATTAAAACAGATTCTACAATTAAACCATCGTGTAAACGCACCGCATTTTTTATAGTACCGTCGTTGCTGTGCTGCATGGTATCTACCTGAATGTGGTTTATTACAAAGTGCTGTTCTAGCAAAACACGGGTTTCTTTTGATACGTTGGTCATATCGTTAAAACTATGCGCGCCTTTGCTCCACAACCATTCATAAACCTGATTGCCGCGAAAAGCTTTATCGCCCTGCGCCACAAAAAAGTCACGTATTTGCTCTTTGGTTAAACTGCGTATGTCTTTTTTAACTGTATTCATGCTGCAAAGTTACAACAAAAAAACAGCTATTTTATATTTTGAATTTTGGCCGAAGTAACTGTTAGCGTTTTTGCTTTGGATAGAACAGTTGAGTCTGGCTTATTGGTTGCTGTTCCTAAAGATACAATTGCCGTTAAAACCATTGCGCAGCTTAAAAAACTGAAACCAACAACGGCATTTTTAAAAGTAGTGTGCATATTTTTATCATTAAATAGTTTCTAAATATACTGTTTTTACATTAATTAGAAAGCAAAAATAACTAATTGATTAAATTTTAACACTTAAAAAACAACTATTCGCAAAATATCAATTGTTATCAATTAAGCTATTTATAAAATTGTTCGCTATCTTTACCAGAAAATTAAACTATATGCATTTTATTTCAGAAGAATTAGAGAATTATATAGAAAAACATTCTGCAGCCGAACCAGAATTGTTACAGCAGTTAAACAAAGAAACGCATCAGAAAATATTACAACCACGTATGTTAAGCGGTCATTTTCAGGGGCGTGTATTAAGCATGCTTTCAAAAATCATGCAGCCAAAACATATTTTAGAATTGGGAACATACACTGGTTATGCTACCTTATGTATGGCAGAAGGTTTGGCAACGAACGGAACTATTGATACCATTGATATTAATGAAGAACTAGAAGATATTCAACAGAAATATTTTGAAAAATCTGCATTTAAAGATCAGATAATTCAGCATGTTGGCAATGCGTTGGACATTATTCCTACTTTGAATAAAAAATTTGATCTGGTTTTTATTGATGCCGATAAGGAAAACTACATTAATTACTGGAACTTGATTGTACCTATGATGAATAAAGGCGGAATTATACTATCGGATAACGTTTTATGGAGCGGAAAGGTTTTAGAAGAGGTTCAAAAAAACGATAAATCAACACCGATACTTTTAGAATACAATAAAATGGTAAACGAAGACTCACGGGTTGAAACCGTTCTATTACCTATTAGAGATGGTTTAACCGTTAGCAGAGTTTTGTAAAACAAAAAAACGCTTTCTATGTGAAAGCGTTTTTTTGTTTTTTATCGGTAAGTTTATATTTATTGTTGAAGTATTTAAAAATATAATAAAATAAAAATCCGGAAGCAATACCGAAAATGTATCCGCATAAAATATCTAACGGATAATGTAAAGCTAAATAAATACGGGTGTAGGCAAATAGCAATGGAAAAAAGAAAATAAGCCAAGCGTATTTGTAATATCTTTTCATAATTAAAAAGATAATTAATATAGAACCACTTGAATTTGATGCATGTCCCGAAAAGAAACTCGGGCTGTTGGCTTTTCTTAAAATACGCAGATAAGGTTCAATTAGCGGATCGTTCACCGGGCGTAATCTAGCTACACTGTATTTTACTACATTGGTCATTTGATCGGTAAAAACAAAGAAAACGGTTAGTATCAATACTAAAAGTCCGAACTGTTTTAGCGAAATCTTTTTTAACAATAAAAAAATAAGGATTAAAAAAAACGGCCACCAGTTAATTTGGTGGGTAATGTACATAAAAATAGGATCTAAAAAATCGGTTCCCAAATTATTTAAATAAATCAGCAACTGCTGATCGTGCTTTATAACCTTATCTAACATTAGTTTTGACGTTTAATTGGGCCTGTCATGGTTTCAATATCTTCTTTAGCTTTGTCAATTTCTTGCTGTACATCGTTCATAGGGTTGTATTGGTCTAAATTTAAATTTACCGAACTTTTAATGTCGTCAATTCCAATACGTTTTTTAATATCTTCTACATTTACGGCTTCCTTAATATCGTTTATCACTCCTGTTTCGTCTACCGTTTTTGTGATTTCTGATTTTAATTCGTTCGATGCACTTTTTACCTGGTTAATAACTCTTGCCAAGCCGCGCGCCATTTCGGGCACTTTATCCGATCCGAAAAGCATTAGAATAACAGCCACAATTAGTACCATTTCACCACCACCGATGCCTAAAAAAAGCGGACTTATATATAGATTGAAATACATTTTAATTATTTTTTACAAAGTTACGTAAAACTATTATTTTAAAACCTTTAGAATTTCTAAAAATTCGGTTGCCTTTTCGGTGTACATTAAATTAAGCTGGGTATTATCAACGGTTTGATACGATGTAACAATGATTGGATCTTGCGCCAAGAAATAGCCAAATGCCATGTGGTACTGCTCTGGTATTTTTAAACGGTTGGTATAGAAATCTACAGGAAATTTATCAAGAAGTTGGTTTACAAACAAATATTCTTCTTCTAATTCTACCGCTTTTTTAAGCATTTTTGTTCTACCAGAAATAGCATTTACAATTAAATCTACAGGTATAATACCGCCACTAGACGATGTTGCCCTGTGCAGTCTGCGTTGAGCCGGTGTTAATTTACGGGCACCGCCCAAACCTAAACTTTCGGTAGTTACCGTGCGGTCAATTACCAATTCTTCCAAAATATTATCAGCATATTCCATAGGCACAAAAACCAACGATTTGTTCATATCGGCATAGGTTAAAACTTTTTCACGACCTATTAAATGCACTGCCGAAAAAATAAGGGTGTCGTTTGGGTTGGCTTCAATAGAAAAATACCCACCTTTCTGTGTTGATGCACTTGTATTTAAACTAATGTTTTTAATATAGATACCTTCCAGATCACGCGTTTTGGCTATTACTTTTCCCAATACGTTTTTTTTCTGTGCAAAACCGTTTAAAGTTCCTAACAGTACAAAAAACAGCGCTATTATACATGTGGTAATTTTATTCATTTTACAAAACTATTGATTCTTTTAGCAGTTCAAAACCTATTATCACGAATTTAACGCTCATTTACTTGTTCTTGTTCTAAAAACTGAAACGATTTGTCTAACAAATGCATACGCCATTTTGCTTCGTCGCCGCTTTTTATATATTGATCTATAACGTAATCATCGTTTAAATAATAATAAAACTTTTCGACCAACTCCTCGGGAATTTTCAAATAGCCGGTCATAATTTCTCTTGGCAAACCAGCTACATAAGGGTTCATGTCAGTGGAGCGGCGTGCAACCAACTTTTCTACATTATCTTTTTTAGTTTTACCAAAAAGCCATTCAAATATAGCTTTTAGATCCATATTAAGATTATTTTTATAGACGTATTTATTAATTTCTGCAGCATTAATTCCCAATGATTTCGACGTGATTTTTTCCACTTTAATTTCTCTTAAAACTTCAGTTAGTGGTTCAGGATAGATCCGAATTATAGTGTTTTCAAGATCATTTGCTTTTACAAAATATTTTAGCTGATAAAACTCGTTTTCAATCAATGCCAATTCGTCATTTGGTTTTATTTTGATATCAAAATAACCAGCAACATCAGTTAAAACTACTTCTTGTGTTGCCACATTGATTACTTTTAATGGAAAAATGCCAACTTCGGTAATCATTAACCGCATTTTA
The DNA here is from genome assembly GCA_040391585.1 of Paenimyroides ummariense. Lineage (GTDB taxonomy): Bacteria > Bacteroidota > Bacteroidia > Flavobacteriales > Flavobacteriaceae > Flavobacterium > Flavobacterium ummariense_A. Next base: position 5,019 of record JBEBXO010000096.1, read on the forward strand.
TATTGATTTCGATCTTGCGCAAACGACACGGTTGATACTAAAAGTACTAAAAAGTAAATGTATTTCATAAATGTTTATTTGATTTACACCAAAAGTATCTGTAAAAATGTTAAAACATAATCATGGTTTTGGTAAACAATTGTTAAATAAATAAGTTTGTTGTTTATTTATAACTCATGAAGAATTTAATCATAGCAAGCACCTCAACGGTTTTTGGTTTAGGCTATTTAGAATATTTACTACCTATTTTAAAAGATCATTTTAAAAACGCATCAACGATATTGTTTATACCTTATGCAAGACCGGGCGGAATTTCACACGACGATTACACGGCTAAAGTTGCCGAAGCCTTTGCAAAAATCGATAAAAAAGTAGTTGGTTTACACACCTTTGAAAATCCTATAGAAGCAATTGAAAAAGCCGAAGGAATTTTCACCGGCGGTGGCAATACTTTTTTATTGGTAAAGCAATTGTACTGGTACAAAGTAATGCTTCCGTTAAAAGAAGTATTGCAAAACGGCATGCCTTATTTAGGGTGTTCGGCAGGTAGCAACATTACCGGTTTAACTATGGAAACTACGAACGATATGCCTATTGTGTATCCGCCGAGTTTTCAAACGTTGGGAATGGTTCCGTTTAACATTAACCCACATTACTTGGATCCTGTTGAAGGATCAACACACATGGGTGAAACGCGCGAAACCCGTATTAACGAATTTCATTGTTTTAATTCGCAACCCGTTTTAGGACTTCGTGAAGGAAGTTGGCTGGAAGTTCGTGGATCGAAAATTACGTTGAAAGGCAGTTTATCTGCGAGATTGTTCCGTCAGAATCAACCACCGATCGAGTTGGAAACCGAAACCGATTTATCAAACTTATCATAAAAGCGATCTTAAACAGATCGTTTTTTTATTTCTTTTCGTATCTTGAAAAGAAAAATCATGCTGGATAAAATTAAGAAAACTATTGAATTAATTCAGGCAATTGATATCGGTGCACTGCAAAAACTGAATGAGAAAGTTGATCTAAAAAAATTGATGGAATCTGTAGGTTCTTTAAACGACGATCAGCTGAAAGGAATTGTTCATCTGCTGAACAACGCCAATAAAAAACATGAAGTTCCACCAATCGATGCCGATTTTTATGATATTGGCGATAAACTTTCTGC
>JBEBXO010000097.1:0-6133 GCA_040391585.1 Paenimyroides ummariense
CAGAAATATTAACAACCTAAAAATTAATCTCGTTTAATAATGCACTATGGGTTAAATAAATATTTAACAATATGTTTTATCGTCCTGCTAATGTGCGGATGTAGTGATTTTCTTGATATTGATACACCTAAAGATCAGTTAGACAGCGATAAGGTATTTTTACACGATAATACGGCAGAAGCTGCTTTGGCAAATATTTACGCTTCTGTTAGAAATACAGGTTTTTTAAGTGGCTATTTATCTGGAATGGGGGTATTATTAGGTTGTTATTCCGATGAATTGGAAGCTACAACTGCAAAAGCTGTAGATCACAGATATTTTTATGAAGGGATAATTTCTAGTAATAATAATGCGGTGAATTATTTATGGAGTCAAACTTACAAGCAAATTTATGCAATCAACAATCTTATTGAAGGAGTAGAGAAATCTACAGGAATTACTTCCGAAATGAAAAGGAAATTAGTAGGGGAAGCGCTGGTATTGAGGGGAATTTTACATTTTTATATGACACAAACCTATGGAAGTGTCCCTTACATAACGGGTACAGATTATAACGATAATAAAAAGATTGCTAAAATAGCTGTAAACCAAGTGATGGAAAAAGTAGAAGATGATCTTGTGAAGGCGGAAACTTTGCTCCCGCAGCAGTATCCAACAAACGAACGTGTACGAATTAATCAGGCAGTAGCCCAAGCTTTTCTTGCAAGAATTTATTTATATCAAGAAAAATGGGAACTGGCAGCGCAATATGCCGATAAATTAATTCTGAATAGCGATTATAAATTAGAGGATCCAGAAATGTTATTTCTTAAAGAAAGTAAAAGTGCAATTTGGCAGTTTAAAGCTGCAAACACAGGAGGAAACGCACCCGAGGCAGATACTTATATTTTTAATGCAGTACCAGCACCTGAAATTCAATTGTCAGAATTTCTCCTAAATTCATTTGAAACAGGTGATAAAAGAAATGAAAAATGGGTAAAATTTATTGGGAATGATAAACAAGCTTGTGCTTTTAAATACAAACAGAAAGGATTTACAGCTAGTTCATTAGAATATTCGATCATTATAAGGCTGGAAGAAATGTATCTTATAGCTGCAGAAGCAGCTGCAGAAAGTAATGACTGGCAGAGATGCGCTACTTTACTAAATAGTATCCGCAGCCGTGCTGGATTACCTGAAATTACAATATCTGGTGAAACAAATTGGACAGAGGCCGTTTTGAAGGAACGTCGTGCGGAATTTTTTTGTGAATTTGGTCATCGTTTTTACGACCTTAAACGTAGAAAAAGATGGGACTTGTTGCGGGATGCTAAACCAAATTGGAAGATGTACTCTGAAGTATTACCATTGCCTGAAAATGAACTTTCCCTAAATCCTAATCTTTTGCCTCAAAACCCTGGCTATTAATAGTTATCATGAAGTTTATTTATTTAAATATTATTTATGGGTTAGTTGTTTTATGGATATCTCCGGTAACAGCACAGATCCAGATCAAAAATTATGAACATGTTACGAATGATCTGGTAAATGATTCTGGTACGGCTCTAACTTATTTTACGAGATATAATGAGCATACATATCTAGTAGTAAAAAGTATAAACAGTTTGCAAGAAATTGTTATTGCAAACCCAAAACCTAAAAATGTGTTAACCGATAAGTTATTTATTGGACAGGATAAGAACAATAGACTTTTCAAATGGTCTTTAACAAGTTTTAAAAAAGATACCATACAAAATGTTTTGGAGTTCTTTTGGGATAACAAGTCGGAAAAACTATTCTATTTAACTAGTAATAAAGAGTTATTTATAGAAGATTTGAAAAATGATGGAACAAAGAAAATAGCAGATGTAAAATACTATAGCTTGTCCCTCGATTACGAAAAATGTTTTGTAACCACATTGAACTCAGAAGCATTTTTTTATGATCTGAATAAAAATACTTGTAAAAAAATGTATTTCGATCAAGATGGTAAAACCATTAAAAGAGGAGTATGGAACAAAAAACAAAATGGTGTGACCTTATTTCTGAAAGATAGCAAAAAATACTACGTTTATAAGATCGGTGCTTCTGAAGCTAGGCTTGTATTTGAAAATCCAATTATAGATAATTATCATAAAACAATTATAGATACTACCTTTTTTTCAGCGAGAGCTTTAAATGAAAATAAGTTCGCTATCGGTATTAAACAGTATACAGGTATTAAAGAAAATAAAAATTCAGTAGAAATATGGAAAGGAAATGATAAAGGAATTTCACCGGTTATTGATAGGGGAATTGCAAATAAATTACAATTGGGTGTGGTTGACTTACAGAAAAAAAAACTTATCAATCTCTATGATTCATTGAAAATAAATGTTTTTAAAATAGATGAAAATGATAGTAACGTATACGTTTATCAAGATAATTTTCATGAAGACTTCACGCAATTTAATCCTAAACGAAGTGTTTTTATTTATAATACCGATTTTTCTAAAAAAAGTTATCTCACCGATTTCTCGGGAAGTGACAACGGGGTGTTTTCATTTAAAGAATGGCCATATTTGTTTTATTATAAAGATAAAAATTGGTGGTACTATGACATAAAGCATACAAAGCAGGTAGCTATAACCGATAAGTCTACCGGCGTATTCTATGATAAAACCAATGATTACAGTGCAATAAGTAGTTCTCAATTTACACAACGTATGGTAAATGGCGGAAATAACAAAATTTTTCTGAATGACCTTAACGATATTTGGACCTGGAATTTTCATACAAAAAAAATGACTCAGCTAACTTCGGGAAACAAGATGAACAGGCATTACGCTATTTCCTTAGCCAATATAGTTAATAATCACAAAGAATGGGGGTGGAGTTTTGACGTGAAAATGAAGGGATATGAAAATATTGTTTTAGAATGGGTTTCTGCAGATTACACCCAAGCAGGGATAGACTTAATGGATGAGGACGGTAAAGTAGAAAATTTAATTAAAGGCAAAGCAAAAATAAGTCAGGTAAAACGTTCTGAAAATTTTATTACTTATATAATGGAACGTTATAATTTACCACCTGTACTTTATCTGTATGACATTGGAAAACGTAAAGCAGAAAAAATTTTCGAAAGTAATAAATGGGATACTGAGGCTAAAGAGGTTATTTCCAAATACATACAGTGGAAAAATGATAAAGGTATTGAATGCGGTGCGGTAATTAGGTTTCCAACTGATTATGATCCAACTAGGAAATATCCTGCAATTCTAAATATTTATGAGAAGAAATACAGATTACAATATAGTTATACGCCCTTGAATAATGTTCTGGGTGATAGTTTTAATTATAGGGATTATATAAAAGATGGATATTTTGTAATTGAACCCGACTTAAATTATGAAATAGGAAATGTTGGGAGGTCAGCTTCTCAATCGTTAATAGATAGTACGAATGAATTACTAAAAATGTACCCGATCGATAAAGACAACATTGGGATAATTGGACATTCTTTTGGCGCATATGAAGTGAATTTTATTATAACACAGACTGATATGTTCAAAACCGCGGTATCATGTAATGGTATTTCTGATCTTGTTAATGCTTATACTTCTATTAACTGGTCGACTATGAAGCCGGATATGTGGAGAATGGAGTCCCAGCAATATAGAATGTTTAAACCTTTATCAGGTTTTGAAAAAGACTATATTTCAAATTCACCCATCCTAAATACCTCCAAAATTAAAACTCCTTTATTAATATGGGCAGGTAAAAAAGATACTCAGGTTAATTGGCAGCAAAGCGTAAATTTTTTCTTAACGCTGAAAAGGGCTGGTAAAGTAGTTAATCTTTTGTTATACCCTCAAGTGGAACACTCGGTATCAGATGAGGTTAATGGAAATGATATAGCAGCAAAAATGAAAGATTGGTTTGATTTTTACTTGAAACAGAAAAGTTACCCTACTTGGTTACAATAGAGGATAAAGCATGATAAAGAATCGTGTTGTAAAAAATTTAATTTGATATACCAATAGTGCATTATAAAATAGCCACTGATGCACAGATTATATTTTTTTTAAACAGCAATAGAAATGATAGTTTCTTACGCATTTATTGGCAAGTTACAGACAACAAGGTATTATAGTTTTTATCATTAGAAAACACAAATAGTTGAGCTATGCTTAATTTGTCATACACAAGAACTATGTAACCTAAAATTTGTTCAATAGTAAATACAGAATCTATGTGGAAAAAAGCAACTGTTTGTTTTATAATTTATTAAATATAGCACTTTGGGTTTTGATATCTTACTTGTTAGCGGTTAAAAAATAATGAAAGAGGCTGACCTTTTTGCAGCCTCTTACTTTAGTTGGTTAATTTAAGGTTTTTGAAATAATTGATCAGAACATACTAATCCATTATCATTTGTTTTCCATAATTGTCGTAACGAACTGTCGGTACAAATAATAGGATAGGTAACATCAGAACAATTAATGTTGTTCACTATTACACATCTTTCTCCGGGTGGCATATCAACATCATAATAAAACCCGTGAGTAACATCTGCTTCAGCTTTATCACTCTGTTTCGCTGCATTTGTTGCAAATGCTGCTGCTGCGCCCAACACCACTACTGCAAGTGGCATCATGGCTTTTTTGAAATTTGTTCTCATAATATTAATTATTAATTAAGTTGGTGGTTTACTCTTTTGTACAGGTTTTCAACCGTTAGCCCTGCTATTGGCCAATAGATTTTTATTGTTCCGAGAGCTCTTTTTTAAGGACTCTTTTTATTTTTGCAATGTACTTTTCGATAAGATGTTCCCCAAAATCGAAATCCTGGTTTTCAATTAAGTTGTAATAGGTTTCTACTTTAATAACTGATTTCCATGCTTTCCGGTAATATTTTCTCTTTCTTTTGTCTGTTGTTTCATGATCTGCACAGTTCAAGTAAAAAGTTAATTTTAAAACTGCCTTTTCAAAGGCGGGTAGCACTTCTGATGTAAAATCGTAATTATATAGTTGATAAAAAATAACATGAAAGGAAAGCCCTTGGGCTAATTTGTAGATACTCATCGTCTATAAATTTAAAGTATTAATAGTATTTGTTCTTTTTTTTGGCTTTATTGGTTTTTTTCTTGGCGACCTGCATCAATCACTAACTCATAATTGGTTACTTATCTCATAGCTAACCAGTGAATTACCTACCAATCCAAAGAAATAGGTGTCATTCAACACAAATTCCTTAATCTTATCTTTTTGATGATCGTAGGCGTAAAAGCTATACTGGTATTCGTTGTTGTTGTAATCATATACATCAATAATACTGGCTTGGTTCCACATGCTCTTAGGTTCGTTCTTGCCTAATAGTTCCGATTTTATATAAAGTTTTCCGTTGTACGCATACGTTTTTGCATTTACTTTCTGTGGTGGTGTGCCCATTTTCCGGGTGCCGTCTGCTAGTACGGTAACCTGTATTTTGGCTAGGGTAGTGGTATCTATGGTTTTGCCGTGGGTAAACCGGTTAGTGCGTGGCTGATATACTACGTACTGGTTGCGGTAGTAATAGGTGTAAATTCCTTGATGGGTTTTTGTATCTGTTGTTAATTGACCGTCGGTGTCAAACACCCCGTCGATCTGTTTTTTTAACGCATCATCATATAATTCAAAGGTAGTGGTGTCTTTTATGTGTAGCTTACCTAATACATGTTCGCCGTTTGCTGCACGCTGACTCCGAAACAAAAAAGTATTGTTTTCTAGTGGCTGTATTAAAGAAAAGTACACCTTTTCCTCCATATATTTTGTTGCATTCCAGTCAACCGTACATCCCTTGTATATAATCGGAATAGTCCCGTCGCTGATAAAGAACTCCTGTCCCTGCACCCGTACCGTCAGGCTGCGGAACGAACGTTGTGTTTCATCAAGCGTAATCTGATGTTCCACCTTCGCATCCAGATTGGTAGGAACCGCCGTTATGAGTAGCGGAGCGGTATAGTTGCCCAGATAAACAGTATCATGCGTAAGCCCGGCAATGTAGTACGAATTCACCTCCAGATCCAGATATTTTGCTTTATCGATATGATGCGGCAGAAACCGTCGCACAAACGGATTCTCCCTCTTCATAATATGCTCCGAACTCACAAACAATGCAACCACCACCGCACTGC
>JBEBXO010000098.1:0-6003 GCA_040391585.1 Paenimyroides ummariense
GCTGCAATTAACAATGAAATACCTGCACGAATATCTGGCGATGACATTTTGGTTGCTTTTAACTGCGATTTAAAATCATGACCAATAATTACAGCACGGTGCGGGTCACACAAAAGTATCTTTGCGCCCATATCAATTAATTTATCTACAAAGAACAAACGCGATTCGAACATTTTCTGGTGTATCAATACTTCTCCCCTTGCCTGCGTTGCCACTACCAGAAAAATACTTAACAAATCGGGTGTTAAACCTGGCCAAGGCGCATCGGCTATCGTTAAAATAGATCCGTCTATATCACCTTTAATTTCGTATCCGTTGGTATGTGCAGGAATAAAAATATCGTCTTCGTTTACTTTTTCAATAGTGATTCCTAATTTTCTAAAGGCTGTAGGTATTACACCTAAATTTTCCCAACTTACATTTTTAATAGTAACCTCGCTTCGTGTCATTGCTGCCAAACCTATCCAAGATCCAATTTCGATCATATCGGGTAAAATCTGATGCGAACATCCGCCTAATTTTTCAACACCTTCAATGGTAATTAAATTAGAACCTACACCTGTAATTTTGGCTCCCATAGAATTTAACATTCTACACAGTTGCTGTAAATAAGGTTCGCAAGCTGCGTTATAAATGGTGGTAGTTCCCTTCGCTAAAACGGCTGCCATTAATATGTTGGCTGTTCCGGTTACCGAAGCTTCGTCTAACAACATGTAAGCGCCTGTTAAACCATTTGGAGCTTCAACACCGTAAAAATATTCTTCGCGGTTGTATCTGAATTTTGCACCTAAATTTATAAATCCTTCAAAATGGGTATCTAATCTGCGACGACCAATTTTATCGCCCCCCGGTTTTGGGATAAATCCTTTGCCAAAGCGAGCTAATAATGGGCCTACGATCATAATTGAACCTCGTAATGATTTCCCTTCTTCGCGGAATTTATCAGATTCTAAATAACCTAAATCAATATTATTTGACTGAAATGTATAAGTATTTCGGTTTAATTTTTCTACAGCAACCCCTAAATTCTGTAACAAAACAATAAGTTTGTTTACATCTATAATATCAGGAATATTAGAAATTGTAATTTTTTCATCGGTTAACAAAACTGCGCATAAAATCTGTAGTGCTTCATTTTTAGCCCCTTGTGGTTGTACAACACCGTTTAAAGTATGTCCGCCTTCAATTTTAAAAGTTCCCATTAATTTGAATTTCTATTTGTATTTTTAGATGAATTATTACCGTTATTGTTGTTGTTTGTATTAGATTTTTTTACAAACCTGTTATTCCCATTCTGCGTATTTGCCTGTTTATTGTTAGGATTATTACGCTGCTGATTGGGGTTATTGTTGCCTGAATTATTTCGGTTTTGAAACTGATTGTTTCTGTTATTGGTGTTTTGTGTTGATGTGTTACGATTTTGAAATTGGTTGTTACGAACACTAGGTTTCATTAAATTAACCGCATTGTTGTTATCATCTAAAGTTGTTGTTAGATCGATTTTCCCTCCCGACAATTCTTTTAAATGCTGAAAAATAACGGCATCGTCTATAGATTCGTTGTTCCAGTTCACATAACTTTTTTTCATGTGATTGGCAATAACCATAATCAGTGCTTCTTTGCGTTCCCCTTCTTCCCAAGTAACCGCCTCGTTGATCATATCAACAATATTAGATCCGTAAAAACGGTATTTATGATTGTTTCTAGGATATTCAATTAAAATAGGCTCGTTAAAATTGGTAGTTTCTTTCGGTTTTTCGTAAGGCGAATCAACATCTAACTGAAAACGTGACATTTTAAAAAGCTGATCCCACAGTTTATGCTGAAAATCTAAAACATCGCGCAAATGCGGATTTATAGTTCCCATGATATCAATCACTGCGCGAGCCGCTTTGTTGCGTTCTTCGGTATCTTCAATTAAAATAACCTGATCAATCAATTTTTGTAAATGACGACCATATTCTGGCAACACCAAATCTTTACGATCGGTATTGTATTCTAAATTATTTATTGCTTCGGTTGGCTTAAATTTCATAAAAATATTATAAGGAAATAATTCCTTCTATAGTTGAAACTTCTTTGTATTTATCAATAATAGCATCGGCACTTGGCATTACTACGTTAATTGATACGCTTGAATAGTTTCCGTTTTTAGATTTGTTTGTTGTTATAACTGCTCCCATATCATTAAAAGCTTTTTCAATTAAAGCAATTTTCTCTTCCCTGGCAGGAACAATAAATTTATATAGATACTCTACAGGCCACTTTTCGGTTGTATTTTCTAACTCTGTTTTAAGACGCGTATAGAATTCTTCGGTTTTCTTATCCATAAAATAAAATTATCTACAAATATACATTACATTCACGTAAATATACTAATATCCGTTTTAATTGAACATACAATTTAATTTTTCTATGTAAATTTGCCCTTTGATTTTTTAAGGTGGATACTAAAACTATTTTACTCATTGGCGGTCCCGGTTCAGGGAAAACATCAATTATTAACGCACTTACAGAAAAAGGATACGTTTGTTATCCCGAAATTTCACGGCAGGTTACTTTAGAAGCCCAAAAAACAGGTATTGACCAATTGTTTTTAAAAGAACCGCTTTTGTTTAGCGAATTACTTTTAAAAGGTCGTATAGATCAGTTTAACAATGCTTTAAACGAAAAAACCAACTGCGTTTTTATAGATCGCGGTATTCCCGATGTATTGGCATATATGCATTACATTGGCGACGCCTACCCGGCTGCTTTTGATGATGCCTGCAAAAACCACCGTTATTCCAAAATTTTTATACTGCCGCCTTGGGAAGATATTTATGTGAGCGATAATGAGCGTTACGAAAATTTTGAACAAGCAAAGCTTATACACAATCATTTAGTTGAAACCTACGAAAGTTACGGTTACCAGTTAACCGAGGTTCCAAAAGGCGCTATAGAAACAAGAATTACTTTTATACTGAATAATTTATAATTTTTCTTTATTTTTAAAGAAAAAAGCACCACATTTTGTTTGAAGCTGTACATATTTTAAAAAAATATTGGGGTTATGATTCTTTTAGAATTCCGCAGGAAGAAATAATAGAATCGGTTTTTCAGAGAAACGACACCCTTGCTTTACTGCCAACTGGCGGTGGAAAAAGTATTTGCTTTCAGATACCCGCTTTAATGACCGATGGAATTTGTCTGGTAATTTCGCCTTTAATTGCGTTGATTGAAGATCAGATCAAACAGTTAAAAGATCGAAATATTAAGGCTTTATCAATATCAGGAAATTTATCTACCGAAGAAATTTCGAATCTTTTGGATAATTCCCAATACGGAAATTACAAATTCCTATACATTGCGCCCGAACGTTTAAAAAACGAATGGATTTTAAGCCGAATCATTCAATTACCAATAAATTTAGTTGCAATTGATGAAGCGCATTGCATATCGCAATGGGGACACGATTTTCGTCCGGCTTATTTAGAAATCGGTAAGTTAAAGGAATGGCTTCCAACCGTTCCGTTTATAGCACTTACAGCATCGGCAAACAATAGAGTTCAGCAGGATATTATTACTATTTTGCAGTTAAATAATCCAAAAGTTTTTAAAAAGACTTTTTTACGAAACGAATTGTATTATGGTGTTTATCAGCAGGAAAATTCAGAAGAACTTTTAGTTCAAATCCTAAAAAAAACTCCTTCACCGGCAATTATCTATGTAAAAAGTAGAAAAGCTACAATTGAAGTAGCGCAGAATTTAAAATCGTACGGAATTACTGCCGATTTTTTTCACGGAGGTTTAGATTTTAAAACAAAAAAACAAAAACTAAACGATTGGCTAAACGAAACCGTGTTGGTTATGGTTGCCACTAATGCGTTTGGAATGGGAATTGACAAGCCTAATGTGCGTAACGTAATACACATGCACATTCCCGATAATTTAGAAAGTTATTATCAGGAAGCTGGTAGAGCTGGTCGCGATGGCGAAAAAGCATTTTCAACCTTACTTTTAAGCTCTAACAGTATAAATCAGGCGCAAGCTTTTCACGAACTGAATAATCTGGAAATCGATTTTGTAAAAATAGTGTACAAACGTTTCGTAAATCATTTTCAAATTGCTTATGGCGAAGGTTTTAACGAAACAATTCGCTTTAATTTTAAAGATTTTTGTCAGAAATACAATTTACCTGTAAGTAAAACTTTTCATGCGTTTGAATTTTTAGATCGACAGTCGGTTTTAAATTTTGAACAAGCATTTAAGTACAAAAACTACATTCATTTCCTGATAAATTCTGCCGATGCCATTGCTTATTTCAGCAATCATTCGTTAGAAGAAATTTTATTTTTAAGCATACTGCATCATTACCGTGGCATTCAAGACGGCGAAACCGCTATTGATATAGATGTTTTATCGAAACATACAAAAATGCCTAATCAAAAAATTATCGAAACCATAGAATCGTGGGTTTTAAAAGGTTTTTGTACGTTTACACAAGCACCAAACGACACCAACGTAATTTTAACCGAAGTACGCGAAGACGATATTACCATTAATCGTGTTGCAAAAAATCTTACACAGTTTAATACCATAAAAGATCAGCAATTTAAGGCGATGCTAAATTATGTTACCAATACAACCATTTGTAAAAATAAAATCCTTTTAAATTATTTCGATGAAGACTATAACGAAGACTGCGGAAAATGTTCTACTTGTATTCAAAATAAAAATTCGAACAACAGTACTCAATTAATAGACGAAATTAAAGCTGATCTGAAAAATTATCCGAAAGATCATATTTTTGAATTGGCTGATTTAAAAACGATGTACATACATAAATCAAATTATTTAGCACAGGCATTAAAAGAATTAGTCGAAGAAGGCGAATATCTTTACAAAAATGCCACATACATAAAATTATAATGGAAAAATTACGAATTGTTTTTATGGGAACACCCGATTTTGCGGTGGGAATTTTAGATACTATTTTAAAAAACAACTATGAAATTGCTGCGGTTGTAACAGCACCCGATAAACCAGCAGGTCGCGGACAAAAACTAAATCAGTCTGCTGTTAAAGTTTATGCAGAAGAAAACAACTTAAAAGTTTTACAGCCAACCAATTTAAAATCAGAAGATTTTTTAACAGAACTAGCTGCTTTAAACGCCAATCTGCAAATTGTAGTTGCTTTTAGAATGTTACCAAAAGCAGTATGGCAAATGCCCAAATTAGGTACGTTTAATCTACACGCATCATTATTACCTGATTATCGTGGTGCAGCACCCATAAACTGGGCAATTATTAACGGAGAAGAAAAAACGGGCGTATCGACCTTTTTCATTGATGAAAAAATTGATACAGGCGCCATTATTTTAAAAAGAGAAACCGATATAACCGAAACCGAAACCGCAGGCGAATTACATGACCGTTTGATGTATTTAGGTGCCGAAACAGTTGTTGAAACATTAAAGTTAATAGAAAACAATCAGGTTAAAACAGCAATTCAACCTGCCGAGGAAACAAAAACGGCTTATAAATTGAATCGTGAAAACTGTAAAATAGACTTTAATAAGTCAAGCAAAGAAGTTTACAACTTAATTCGCGGTTTAAATCCTTACCCATCGGCATATACTATTTTAAAAGACGAAGAAAAAGAATACAACATTAAAATTCACGATGTAACTTATACAATAGAACCGCACAACTTTACGCCTGGTAGATTTATTGCTGCAAAAAAGAATATCCGCATTGCAACAAACGATGGTTTTATAGAAATTTTATCGATACAGTTTCCTGGAAAAAAGAAAATGAAAACCGCAGAATTGCTCAACGGAATGCAATTTTCTGCAAATGCAACCTGTATTTAGCAATTTTAGTAGCGTTTTTTTGTCATTTTTAGCACTTTTATATAAAAAAAACTTGTGTAAATCAATTTAACTTTTAAATTTGTATATGTTAATATTAACTCAATTAAAAAAATTATTATGAACAAAACACAATTAATCGACGCAATTG
>JBEBXO010000099.1:0-5866 GCA_040391585.1 Paenimyroides ummariense
ATCATTGGGCTTTAAACCATCATACATAAGAAATAATTGACTTTGTGCTGTAAAAAAGTTCCCAAGACAAAAAAGTAAAATAAAACAGTTTCTTGTTGTCATAAATGTAATTTCCACCAATTTAAGTAAATCATTTTAATAAATACTTCATTTTTCTGCAAAAGCAATAATGTGTCCGTCTAAATCTGTAAAATAACACGCTTTGTCTCCCCAATCTCTGTCTTTAATTTCGCTTATAAGTTGTGCACCTGCGATTATTGCGTTGGTATATTCCCATTCGATATTTTCTACATATAAGTACAGTTCACAACGTGGTATTCCGTTACCCTTATCAGGATGCGGAGTTTTATCTGCTAATATTTTTGCGATTCCTTTATTGGGCATTAATCCCAGTTTAAAATTCTTTGCCAATTGAAATTCGGTCATTCCCGGCACGTTCAATTCCGGATTTTGTCTGAATAATTTTGCGTAAAATTCGGTACTTAACTGTTGGTCGTTCACATACAGAATGGTGTGAATGAATTGAATGTGTTTCATCTTTTTTTATCGAAAATAAAAAAAATCCCGAACACATCGGGATTTTAAATTTAAAAGAATAAAACTTCGTTTATAACAATTTCTGTAATGCTGCGTTTTATACCTTCTTTGTCTTCGTAGGTGCGGTAGGTTAGTTTGCCTTCAACGGCAATTTCCTTGCCTTTTTCTACATATTTCTGAATCAGCTCTGCAGTTTTTCCCCAAGCTACAATATTGTGCCACTGGGTGGTTTCTACTTTTTCTTTTTTATCGTTGTAATAAAAATCGCTGGTTGCTAACGATAAAGATACTTTTGTTCCATTGTCAAAAGTTTTTGTCTCCGGGTTGTTGCCTACTCTACCGATCAGGCGAACGTTGTTTCTTAATGTACTCATGGCGTTTAAATTTTAAATGATTAAAAAATTATCTGGTACAAAGGTGTATGAAGTTACAAATTTTATTCGGTTGTTAATCATTTATAGTCGATTGTAAACGTTTGTTGTCTGATACTATACTAAAAATCAATAGAATAAATACACGAAACAACACCGTCACCATTCGTTTTTATCACAAATTATCTAATGGACTTTTTATCTTTCGTTTTGCAGCATCGGTCAAATGTGTATAAATCAACGTGGTTTTAATGCTTTTATGCCCCAGAAGCTCCTGTACAAAACGAATATCCGTACCTTGTTCTATCAAATGCGTTGCATAGCTGTGCCGCAATGAGTGAACCGAACCTTTGGTTTTTATTTTTGATTTAGTAAGTGTTTGTTTCAAAACCTGTTGTACACTTCGTGCAGCGTATTTCCCACCTGTTTGTCCTTCAAAAAGATATTCCTTGGGTTTGTATTGTACAAAATATTCACGGAGTAGGATCAATAATTTTTTAGACAAAACCACCACTCTGTCTCGTTTACCTTTTCCTTGCCGAACAGTTACAGTCATCGCAGACGAATCAACATCTTTAATCATCAAATTCGTGAGTTCCGAAAGTCGTAAACCACAGGAGTAGATGGTTGCCAAAATAGCTTTGTGTTTGCTATTTTCGCATACGTTCAACATTTTTTTGATTTCTTCCTGCGAAAAAACTACCGGAATTTTAAACTCGGCACGATCAGGATAAAGATAATCCAGAGTGATTTTTTTACCCAAAACACCATTATACCAAAATTTAATAGCCGCAACAAGCTGTTTTTGGTATGAAATGGAAATCTTTTTTTCGGTAACTTGTAGATTAATGTATTGTTCAATTTGCTTTACTGTGAGCGTATCAACATCTTGCCCTTTGAAGTGTACTAAAAATTGACGAAATGCATTCACATAGGTTTCTATTGAATTGGAACTGTATCGTTTAACTTCCAAAAGCTGTATTAAAAGTTGTATTTTCTTATCCATTTTTCGTATAAAAGAACTAAATTATAAAAGTTATACGCAATAACCACAAAATATTCATAAAACAAACCATTTTAGACAGTTATACGAATGTTATTTGGAATTTTCGATTAGTTTCGTATATTTGGGTGTTACCAGCAAGGCTAAACGACCGCACAGCCCGACACTTGAAAAAGTTTGCGGTGGACTGTCCACTGACGAATTTCAATCGAACTTTGTGCGATACTTCAACAGCGGTTCTTCTATCAACTTTTGTAGTTGGACAGCCTTTCGCTGACTTTTAGAAAATCATCACGGACAGACAAATCGTTCAGACCTACTGACAAACGATTAAAAAACAACCTGCATTTTGACTAACACAAAGAGTATTTAGGCTAAATCTGTTTTCATTCTTCTGCTGAATTTTACATCCTTAAATTTTAAAACAAAAAAGAATGAAAACAACAATTTTTATCGTGATGAGCATTATGTTTTCTGCTGTATCATTTGGACAAAAACATCAACCACGAACTTTTTTATTTGTTCCCGGTGCTTGGGACGGTGGTTGGGATTACGCAAAAGTAGATTCCATTTTGCGAAAGAAAGGCGACATCGTTTACCGCCCGACATTAACAGGACTTGGCGAACGAGTGCATTTGGCTAATGCAAACATTAACCTTACAACTTATATTACAGACATTGTAAACGTGATTAAATTTGAAAACTTGCACAACATCATTTTGGTTGGACACAGTTTTGGCGGTATGGTTATTTCGGGTGTGGCGGAACAAGTTCCTGACCGCATTAGCCAACTCATTTACTTAGACGCAATGGTGCCGAATGACGGAGAAAGTGCCATAGACGTTTGTGGCAAACTGTGGGATAATTTTGCCCCTTTCATAAAAGACAGTGTTGTGCTGTATCCTTTCGGAAAAACAAAAGACACTTATCCAACCGATGTTCCACAGCCACTAAAAACTTTTACAGAGCCACTAAAAATAAGCAATCCATTGGTAAAGAACATTCCAACCGCATTTATAAAAATGACAAAAAACGGAACAAGTGATAGTGCATTTGACCATATGGGTATAAGTAAAGCCAAAGCAAGAAATTGGAAAATTTATAACTTTGAAGGCGGGCATTACTCTATGCGAGAACAGCCCGAAAACTTGGTAAAAAAATTAGAAGAAATTTTGAAAGACCAGAAATATGGCAAATAACACGCTTCGCAGGATAGAAACAATAAGCAAATACCATAAAGTAATGGGTTTGCCTAATCCTGAACACCCTTTAATCAGTGTTATTGATTACAACACCATTACATTACCTTGTCAATCACAAGTAAGTTTTGTCTTTGATTTTTACGCCATTTTGCTTGACCGAAATTTCAAAGGCAAAATGAAATACGGACAACAGCAATGCGATTTTGACGAAGGCGTTTTGTTTTTAATGTCGCCTAATCAGGTGTTTGAAGTTGATGTAGAAGAAATGACAAATCGTTCGGGGTGGTTGTTACTTGTCCACGCCGATTTTTTGTGGAATACGCATTTAGCGAAAACCATCAAACAATACGGATTCTTTGATTACTCAATAAGTGAAACCTTATTTCTTTCAGATAAAGAAGAAACAGCCATTGTAAGCATACTGCAAAATATAGCACACGAATACCAAACCAACATTGACAAATTCAGCCAACCTGTAATAATTGCTCAACTTGAATTATTGCTGACTTATGCAGACCGTTTTTATCAACGTCAATTCATCACACGTCAAAAAAGTAATCATCAAATTTTAAATCGCTTAGAAGAATTGCTTGCAAATTATTTCAACAGCGATGATTTAATTTCAAAAGGTTTGCCGACTGTTCAACACATCGCAGAGCAATTAAATGTTTCGCCAAAGTATCTAAGTAGTTTGTTGCGGGTTTTGACAGGACAAAATACCCAGCAACACATTCACGACAAGCTGATTGAAAAAGCCAAAGAAAAACTATCTACAACAAACTTGACAGTAAGCGAAATCGCTTACGAGTTAGGCTTTGAACATTTACAATCGTTCAGCAAACTTTTTAAAACAAAGACACAACTTTCGCCGTTACAGTTCAGACAATCGTTTAACTGACAGACGAAGAACAACTACTGACAAAAGCCCGTGCTGGTAACAAGGGTTTGGCGTCAGGCGGGGTTTCGTTCTTCGTATGAAAGTTTTTTCTAACTTTGAAGTGTCGGCTTCGTATTTAGGTTTGTGGTAAAAATCCCGCCCGAACGCCAAGCCCCCGACCGTTAGCTGTCATTTTAAACCAAACTCTCGTCTATGAACAAACTTCCGACCTTTGACATAAGACCAAACGGAGAAATATCAAACGAATTCTTGAAAAGAAACGTTTTAACATTTCTTCAAGCGACTGAATATATTCAAAATTTGAATTACGGAAGAAATTCAAATAAAGACGACTTAAAGACCATTTTTACAGACAACAAAGGAACTTGTAGTACCAAACACGCTGTACTAAAGCAATTAGCAAATGAAAATGATTTTGACACCATCAAACTGACACTTGGAATTTTCAAGATGAGTGCAGATAATACACCAAAAGCTGGAAACACTTTATCAAAAAACAACTTGAAATATATCCCAGAAGCACATAACTATTTGAAGTATGAAAATGAGGTCTTCGATTTTACTAAACAAAACTCGTCATCGGCTGCTTTCATAAATGATTTACTCTTTGAAACGGAAATCCAACCAAATGAAATTAACCAACCTAAAATTCAAATACATAAGAATTTTTTGATAAATTGGCTTCACAAAAATAATAACATCAATTACACTCTTGATCAACTTTGGAAAATTAGAGAGCAATGTATTCAAGATTTATCAGAATGAACAAAAATGAATTACATACCGACAAAATAACCAAAGGAAACCGAACTTACTTTTTCGACATCAAAAAAAGTGAGAAAGGAGATTTGTATCTAACTATTTCTGAAAGCAAAAAGTCCGACAATGGTTCAGAACATCACAGAGTAATGATTTTTGAAGAAGATTTAAAAGACTTTGTAGATACATTTAGAAATTCATTAGTAAAATTTAAGGAACTTCAACAACCTCAAACAGAAAGCAAAAAATATTCGGTGGAAACAATTCGGGAAGTGCATCAACAAGCCTACCAACCTTGGACTAAAGAAGACGATGAAAAACTTGAATTGTTATTTTGTGAAGGAAAAAAAATAAAAGAACTTGCTCATATCTTCGCAAGAAAAGAAGGAGCAATAACATCTCGAATTAAAAAACTCGAACTAAAAGAAAAATATGGACGATAAAACCACCCACACGCTGAAAAAACGACAGCTAATAACTAAGCTTTCGTCTTGCCCGGAGGGCACGAGATGAAAGCCCGTTGAACGGAACCGTAGGAAGCTAATAAAGTATTATGGAGTTTTCGAAGTGTAGTTTTAAGATATACTAACAGTAATTTTACGATTACTGCTTTTTTTGTGTTGGTTTCTACTTTTTTACACTGTTTTTCGATGCAAAAAAGCACAAGTTCCCTTCCCCGTAAAAGTTAATTCACAGGCGCAAGTTTATTTTCGATAAGGTAGGCTTTCGGTGGTCCTCTTTGCCCAAAAACATGCAAGGTAATCAGATTACCGACTTTACAGCAATAGCATTTTTTATGTTGCGTTTTGGGTTCAATTTTGGGACGAATTATCTTCAACTCTTTTTGTAATTGTTGCAGTTTTCCGCGTTTCCAACTGCTGCTTAAAATACCGTAATGGTGTATACGCACAAAGCGTTTGGGTAAAATATGTAAGCTAAATCGCCTTGTAAATTCTTCGTTTTTTAAGGTGAGTTGCTTGGTTTTGCTTCCGTCTTTATAATCTTTATAATTAATAGTAACCTCGTGATCGGTTACGTTCTTTATTCGATGATTGCTTATCGCAACCTTGTGCGTATATCTGCCTAAATATTCGAT
>JBEBXO010000100.1:0-5742 GCA_040391585.1 Paenimyroides ummariense
ATTTGAATGTTGTATTTGCTTAAAGATTTAAGATTCAGATCTTTATTGTTGAAAACTTTTTCTTCAACTTCCATGTAGGCTTTTCCTGTGCTTGATTCATGAATTTCTACATAAATATCGTCAACTTCACTGTATTTATACTTTCCTGTAAGGGTATCATTTATTTTGAAAATGCGTTGATCTTTCTGAAAAATAATATTTAAGGTATCGTTATCGTTCAAATTTAATTCGGTTTGTGAAATTTTATTTTCAAAATTATTTTCAAACAATGATTCAATTTTTTCTTTTTGAATATCTAAATTAATCATTACATAACTAAATACAAATACCGAAACCAACCAGAAAAATCCTAAAATACCCGCAACCCATCCAATGTGTTTCACTTTTGAACTTAAAAGTCTTATTCCTAGTAAAAGTAAAATAATAAAGGGAATAGCACACATGATGAACAAACTTAAACTTAAACCCCAAAACGGTATGCCTGTTTGCGCTTCATCATAATTTATAAATTCATTAAAAAAATGGCTTTTGTCGCTGTTCATAATTATTGGTGTAAAAAAACTTCCAAAAATTCCCATTACTCCAAAAACTATTAAAACTATTCCTATAATTCTGCGGATTACACTCGCAACTGAACTTCCTGTTGAACGAATTTGCTGGTATGAGTTTGAAACACCTTCGCGAAATTGTTTTTCTATGTTTGATATATTAACTGGTTCGCCTTTCATTTGTAATACATCGGCAACGGTTACTGCTTTTGGTATAATAATCCAAAGTATAAGGTAAACTACAATGCTAATTCCATATAAAAAGAACAATAGAATAAAGATAATACGCATCCAAACCGGATCTATATTAAAATAATGAGCTAAACCCGAACAAATACCACCAAAAATACGTTTTTCGCCGTCGCGGTAAATTTTCTTGTAGGTTTTTTGTGTTGTTGTAAACTGGTTTGGGCGTAAAGGTTCGTCTTCAATAATATAATCTTCGGGTTTACCCATAATGTTTATTATTTCGTCAACATTATTCATACGGATAACTCCTGTTTGCGGATCAATTCTTTCGGCAAAAAGCTCGGCTATACGCGATTCTATATCGGCAATAATTTCGTCTTCACTTTCTTGTTGAATAGAGTTTCTAACTGCCTGTATGTACGAATCTAACTTGTTGTATGCATCTTCATCGATATGAAAAACAAGTCCTGCTATATTTATGGTTACGGTTTTATTCATGGCTATTCTTATTAGTTATAATGTTAACGGCTTCACTTAATTCTTTCCAGGTTACGGTTAGTTCTTTTAAAAAATCGTTACCTTGTTCGGTTAATCTGTAATACTTTCGCGGTGGTCCCGATGTTGATTCTTCCCAACGATAGCTTAACAATTCATCGTTTTTTAAGCGGGTAAGCAGCGGATAAACGGTGCCCTCTACAACCAGTAATTTTGCTTCTTTAAGGGTGTCTAAAATTTCAGATGTGTAACAGTCTTTTTCTTTTAGAACCGATAGAATACAAAATTCCAGAATGCCTTTGCGCATTTGCGCTTTTGTGTTTTCAATATTCATAGAACTTAATATTTTAGGTTAAAAGTAAAGGCAGGTAACGTAAACCTTTTTTTGTGATTGAGTAAACTATTCAAATTAATAACAGTATGAGAAATGTGTTGTTTTTAATTTTCGGCTTACAGTCATCTGCATTTTTACCTTATTGTTTCATTTTGATATAGCAAAGATATATACAAAAGCATGTACTTTGTATTACATGGTACTAATAATTAACTTTTTTTTAACATTTGAATTAATTTCAATTGTGATGAAAAAAAATTGTAAATTAGCTTTAAACCTTGACTATTATGGATTTTAATGTAAAAAACCTAAACCTGTATCTTCTTAAAAATTTACCATCGGCTTACTTTTGTGGTGTCCGGGTGTATTCTATAACTAATGAACACTGTATTGTGCGTGCAAAACATCGTTGGTTTAATCAAAATCCTTTTAAATCTATGTATTTTGCCGTACAGAATATGGGGGCAGAGCTTACAACAGGCGTTTTGGTGATGAAGGCTATAAAGGAATCAAACAAAAAAGTATCGATGCTTGTTTTAAATCAAAAATCACAATTTACCAAAAAAGCAACGGGCGTTATTACGTTTAAATGCGAACAAGGATCGATGATTCGTGAAAAAGTAAACGAAGCCTTGAGTATCAATCAGGGAATTTCGCTGTGGGTTAGATCAGAAGGATATGATGAAAATGGTGATAAAGTGGGAACTTATGATTTTGAATGGACATTAAAAGCAAAATAGTATGAAGGTTTTAGTTACAGGTGCCACTGGCTTTATTGGAACTGCTTTATGTTTGCATCTTTTAAAGAACAACCACTCGGTTCATTATTTGGTTACCGCTGCCGCAGATATAAAAGATAAAGAAAATTACAAAGGATTTTTATGGAATCCCGAAAAAAATGAAATCGACTTAAATTCATTGAATCAAGTTGATGCCATTGTAAATTTGGCAGGGCATACCATAAATTGTAAATGGACACAAGAAAATAAAAAGCAGATTCACGACAGCAGAATAAACTGTTCAAACACGCTTTTTAATGCTTTGCAGAATAATGAACATGAGGTAAAATTTATCGTAAATGCATCGGCAATTGGTATTTATCAGTCGAGCGAAACGGCGGTTTATAACGAAAATTCAAAAAGTTTTGGAACCGATTTCTTAGCCGAAGTTTGTAAAGATTGGGAAGCTGCTAATTTACGTTTTGAAAGTTTGGGAATTAAAACTGCAATTACTCGTTTTGGTTTGATTTTATCTAAAGACAACGGTGTATTGCATGAGCTGGCAAAAGTGGTTTCTAAAGGATTAGGTGCTAATTTAGGCAACGGTAAACAATGGATGAGCTGGATACATTTTAACGATGTTATACACATTATTTATCAACTTTTAAAGCAGCAACAAAGCGGAATTTTTAATGTAGTTGCACCAAATGCAGTAAAACAGAATGAGTTTTTAAAATTATTAGCCGCACAATTAAACAAACCATTATGGTTGCCAAATATACCGTCGGTTTTTATAAAAATTGGGTTAGGCGAACGCTCTGCCTTGGTACTTTCAAGTCAGCATGTACAATCAATTAAATTACCCGAAATAGGTTATCAATTTATGTTTACAGATTTATCTAGTACATTGAAAAATCTGTATTCTAATAATAACTAACCCTTAAACTTCAACGGTAAATGCACCACTTTTTTAGTTTCAAAAAATTCATCGCTAAAAAAGTCGCTTAAATTATATAAGGTAGCTTTTGGAAAATCTTTCAATTCTTCAGATAAATCGCCGCCTTTTAAGTATAAAATTCCGTTTTCTAAATCGTGAACCGATTGTTTTTTAGTTTTTCCTTTAACCCAAGTTACAAAATCGGGCATATTGGTAACGGCACGGCTTACAATAAAATCGAATTTATCAGTAACCAGTTCGGCTCTTTTTTGTTCGGCTTTTAAATTTTGCAGTTGTAAAGCAGTTGCCACTTCGTTAACCACTTTTATTTTTTTAGCAATAACATCAATTGCATAAAAATTAGTTTCAGGAAATAAAATAGCCAACGGAATTGCCGGAAAACCACCACCTGTGCCAACATCCATAACATGGGCATTTGGTTTAAATTCCATTATTTTTGCAATTCCTAGCGAATGTAAAATGTGCTTGGTGTACAATTCGTCTATATCCTTTCGGGAAATCACGTTAATTTTAGCATTCCAATCTTGATACAAATCATATAATTTTTCAAACTGACTAATTTGTAGCGGGCTTAAATTTGGGAACTGTACTAAAATTTCTTCCATTGCATAATTTTTGGCAAAAATACAGTTTTATAAGTATAAAAAGAATTATATTTATTTTTAATGATATTTTTTTAGAATAACATTTAAGTTACATTAAAACCATTTCTTTGCAAATTAAAATTACCAATGATGAAAAAGATTATTACTTTATTTTTTTTATGGCTTTCGGTTGGTGTGTATGCACAGGAAACCTTGAATACCATGTTTTACAATGTGTTTAAATTTCCGAATTCGTTGCCACAAAACCGACAGCTGATTTTACGAGATATTTTAGATGAATACAACCCCGATTTGTTTATGATTTGTGAATTAGCAACAGAAAATGCAGCCGATTTAATTTTAAATACATCTTTACAAAATCAAACAGATACTTATGCGCGTGCCAATTTTATAGCAGATATTTCAAATCCATCGGATCCGTTGCAAACAATGGTTTTTTACAATACTCGTAAACTTACGTTGGTGAGCCAGAAAACTTTACCTACGGTTTATCGCGATATTAATCGTTATTCTTTTCAGGTAAATGTAGATCCACAAAATCCACTATATCTTGAAGTTTTTGTAGCACATTTAAAATCGAGCACCGGACCTGCAAACCGACAAATGCGTTACGACATGGTAGAAAAAGTTACCCAAGAATTACAAAATTTAACACAGCCAAACACACATGTACTTTTTGCAGGCGATTTTAATTTTTATAATGCTACCGAAATTGGTTATCAGAAAATATTAGATCCTACAAACGCCATAAAATTGATTGATCCTATAAACGCACCAGGAAGCTGGCAAGACAATGCGTCGTTCAGTTATTTGCACACACAAAGTACCCGTTTATCAAGTGCCGGTTTTGGTGGTGGTGCCAATGCAGGAGGTTCAGGCGGATTAGACGATCGTTTTGATTTTATTATGATGAGTGAAAATTTTAATACAAGTGCTCGTTTTTCTTACGTAAACGGAACGTATCAAGCTTATGGTAATAATGCAAACTGCTTGAACAAAAGTGTAAACGATGCCACTTGTTCAGGAACTTATTCTTTAACATTGCGAAATAATTTGTATAATATGAGCGATCATTTGCCTGTAGTAATGCAATTTCAGATTAATGAACCGCTGGCAACAACAACTTTCAAAAAAGACAAGCCTTTAATGTGGTTTGAATCATCGAACATAACTGATGCAGAAGTAATGATAGGTGTTGAAACTTCACACTTTAATACACAAAACAACAAACTTTATATTTACAACACTTTGGGGCAATTGGTAAAAATAGTTTCGGTTAATAATACGCCAAGTATTATAATTTCTACCGAAAATTTATCAAACGGAATGTATTTTATAAAAGCAAACGGAAGTTCTACAGTATTAAAATTCATCAAAAAATAATAGATATATACCCGTAGAGCATTATTATAACCACTGATTTAGAGTGGTTTTTTGCTTTAATCCACAGTAGAAACCAGAAAATATACAGTTTGTCACTTGGTAAAAGTCTAAAATCATTTGTTCAGCGGTAACTACATAAAACGGTTAACAACCTTGAAGAATTCATAAGGTTACAATTAGTGCATTTCCTCCTTGAGCAAAGTCCAAGATTGGTCTTTTAATTAAAAAGTTTTAAAAAAAGATTATTATGTTATAATTATTGTTAAATTTAGTTGTTTAATTAATTAAAAACACGCTAATTATGCAACAACAACTACACACCAATCCTGTCATCTCGATTTCTATGACACCACCAAATAATTTTCATACACAGATTTATTTTTAACAACTGCATATATTCTGTGTATGATTTTGTTTCTTACCGCGTTTAAGACGGACATTTTTTTTTTCCCTTCCTCAACTTTTCTTTTAAAATAAGCAGCCATATCATTTTTTAAACGAATCGTACTTA
>JBEBXO010000101.1:0-5636 GCA_040391585.1 Paenimyroides ummariense
AGATAAAAATACTTTTTTCATAATAGATTTATATTATTTTATTGTTAATTTACAAGGCTAATTTAGATATAAATTTTTAATAAACAATACTTCTAAAAAAAAAATGCTTTTTTTAACACTATTCAAATTGACTGTATTTAACATATAAGTAATAAAAATAGATTATTTTTGAAAACGAAAACTTAATTAATCTACTAACAAACAACATATATGAACGAGCATTTTGAAACCAATCCGTTACTTGATCGTTTGCCCAAACACCTTAAGCAGTTTATTAAACCGCAGAACTACGAAGAATACACTCCTATAAATCAAGCAGTATGGCGTTATGTTATGCGCAAAAATGTAGATTATTTATCTAAAGTAGCGCATGCATCTTATTTAGAAGGTTTGCACAAAACTGGAATTTCTATTGAAAGTATTCCAAGTATGTATGGTATGAACCGTATTTTAAAAGAAATTGGCTGGGCGGCTGTTGCTGTTGACGGATTTATTCCGCCGAATGCTTTTATGGAATTTCAAGCGTACAATGTATTGGTTATTGCATCGGATATTCGTCAGTTAGAAAATATCGAATACACGCCCGCACCAGACATTATTCACGAAGGCGCAGGTCACGCTCCTATTATTGCCAACCCTGAATATGCCGAATATTTGCGTAGATTTGGCGAAATTGGCTGTAAAGCTATTTCATCAGCACATGATTATGAAATTTATGAAGCTATTCGCGAATTATCAATTTTAGAAGAAGCAGAAGATACACCAGAAACCGAACTTATTAGAATTCGTAAAAAAGTAGATGATCTTCAAAACACACCAACAGATCCTTCTGAAATGGCGTTGATTCGTAATTTACATTGGTGGACGGTAGAATACGGCTTGATTGGAACAGTTGAAAACCCCAAAATTTATGGTGCTGGTTTATTGTCATCTATTGGTGAAAGTGAATGGTGCATGACCGATAAGGTAAAAAAACTACCTTATAGTATAGAGGCAGCTTATCAAGGCTTCGATATTACCAAACCACAACCACAATTATATGTAACTGCCGATTTTGCACATTTAAATATGGTGTTAGAAGAATTCGCCAATAAAATGGCACTTCGCACTGGTGGATTAAAAGGCGTTCAAAAAGTAATCAATTCAAAAGCATTAGCTACTATTGAACTTTCTACAGGTTTACAAATTTCTGGGGTTTTCACAAATGTTATTCAAGATGATAGCAAACCTGTTTACATACAAACAACCGGAAAAACAGCATTAGCATATCGCGAAAAAGAACTGGTAAACCACGGCACAACTTATCATTCTGAAGGATTTGGAAGCCCAATTGGTCGTTTAAAAAACATCAATTTAGCTATTGAAGACATGAGTCCGCGCGACTTACAGGCATACAATATTTACGAAGGCAAACAAGTAACATTAGAATTTGAAGGTGATATTAACGTTTCTGGCGAAATTATAACTGGATCGAGAAATTTACAAGGTGAAATTATTCTGATCAGTTTTAAAAACTGTACGGTTACGCATAAAGATCAAATTTTGTTTCAACCAGAATGGGGAACTTACGATATGGCAGTAGGTAAAAAAATAGTTTCTGCTTTTTCTGGTCCTGCCGATGTAAACAGTTTTGATATGATTTCTCATGTACCATCAACAAAAACTATTAAATCTAAAAAAACAGACGAACGAAAAGCATTAGAAAATCTTTATGAAAAAGTTAGATCTCATCGCGAACAAAATTCAACCGAAGACTTAAACCTTATTTTATACGATTTAATTAAAAATCATCCACAAGATTGGTTGCTTACTTTAGAAATTGTGGAGTTAGCCAAACAAAGCAATATACCTATTTATGATAAAGCATTCAACTATCTTTTAGAAGTTAAAAAAAACCGACCAGAAATAGCACATTTAATAACTAACGGATTAAATTTATTATAACATTTTTCTTAAAAAGACTTTCAATAAACGAGAGTCTTTTTTGTTACCGTTTTAGATATGTATCACAAAAAAAAACAGTAGTAAACTCAAAAGTTACTACTGTTTTATATTCTTAAAAATGAAATTATTATTTATTACATATTTCGTCTGTACTGACCACCAACTTCGAATAAAGCGGATGTAATCTGACCTAAAGAACAAACTTTGGATGCTTCCATCAACACCTCAAAAATATTTTTGTTGTTGATTGCTGCCGTTTGTACGTCTTCTAAAACTTGTGCTACTTTTTCTGCATTTCCTTTGTTCAAGTTTTCCTTGGTCTTGATTTGGAATTGTTTTTCGTCTTCGGTTGCTCGAATTACTTCTTTTGGGACAACCGTTGGTGAACCTTTTGAAGACAAGAACGTATTTACACCAATAATCGGAAAATCACCGTTGTGTTTCAAAGTTTCATAATACAACGATTCTTCTTGAATTTTTGAACGTTGATACATGGTTTCCATTGCACCTAAAACTCCTCCACGCTCTGTAATTCTGTCAAATTCAGCTAAAACTGCTTCTTCTACTAAATCGGTTAATTCTTCTATAATGAACGAACCTTGAATTGGATTTTCGTTTTTCGCTAATCCTAATTCTTTGTTGATAATCAATTGAATCGCCATCGCTCTACGAACCGATTCTTCGGTTGGTGTCGTAATCGCCTCATCATACGCATTGGTATGCAACGAGTTACAGTTGTCGTAAATCGCATACAAGGCTTGTAAGGTTGTACGAATATCGTTGAAATCAATTTCTTGAGCATGCAACGAACGACCCGAAGTTTGAATGTGATACTTCAACATTTGTGCACGTTCGTTAGCACCGTATTTATTTTTCAAGGCTTTCGCCCAAATTTTTCTTGCCACACGACCAATCACTGAATATTCAGGATCGATACCGTTCGAGAAAAAGAACGATAAATTCGGTCCAAATGCGTTGATATCCATTCCGCGCGACAAATAATATTCCACATAAGTGAACCCATTTGCCAAGGTAAATGCCAACTGCGTCACCGGATTTGCACCCGCTTCGGCAATGTGATAACCCGAAATTGAAACCGAATAGAAATTGCGCACATTTTTCTCGATGAAATATTCTTGCACATCACCCATCAAACGCAAGGCAAATTCAGTAGAGAAAATACAGGTATTTTGAGCCTGATCTTCTTTTAAAATATCTGCTTGAACCGTTCCACGAACTTGTGCCAAGGTATTTTTCTTGATTTCAGCATATATATCCGCAGGTAAAACTTGATCGCCCGTTACACCCAAAAGCATCAAACCTAGACCATCGTTTCCTTCTGGTAATTCACCGTTGTAACGAGGACGTTCAACTCCTTTTGTTTTGTAAATCGCTTCAATTTTCTCTTCAACTTCGGTTTCTAAACCATTTTCTTTGATGTATTTTTCACAGTTTTGATCGATTGCTGCATTCATAAAAAATCCTAACAACATCGGTGCTGGACCATTAATGGTCATCGAAACCGAAGTCATTGCGTGTGATAAATCAAATCCAGAATATAATTTTTTCGCATCGTCTAAACAACAAATTGAAACTCCCGCATTACCAATTTTACCATAAATATCTGGACGATGACCTGGATCGTTTCCGTATAAAGTCACCGAGTCAAAAGCCGTTGATAAACGTTTTGCTGGCATTCCTTTCGAAACATAGTGGAAACGTCTATTTGTTCTTTCCGGACCACCTTCACCTGCAAACATACGTGTTGGATCTTCTCCTTCGCGTTTGAATGGATACAAGCCCGATGTAAAAGGAAATTCTCCCGGTACATTTTCTTGTAAAACCCAACGTAAAATATCGCCCCAAGCTTCGTATTTTGGTAAAGATATTTTTGGAATTTGTAAGTGTGATAATGATTCAGAATGCGTCTGAATTTTAATTTCTTTGTCGCGAACTTTAAACGAATAAACCGGATTTTTATATTTGTTAACTTTTTCGTCCCAAGTGGTAATGATTTCCCAATTATAAGGATCTAAATCACGTTTTAATTTATCGAATTCGGCTAATAAAACCTTACCCAATTCATCGTTTTGAGTACCGGTCAGTTCTATTCCGTGTTGAGTTAAAGCAGGTGCTTTTCCTGTAATCGTTTCGATGGTTTTATAGAAACCGTATAATTTTTGCGCAACCTCTTTCTGAGTTAAAACTTTTGCATCATAACCACGATTATTTTCAGCAATTTCTGAAAGGTAACGAGTACGAGAAGGTGGAATTACGAAAATTTTCTCTGACATTTCTTTCGTAATCTCAAAGTTCGTTTTCAAATCTGCTCCCGTTTTTTCAACGACTTTATCAATAATAGATTTGTACAATTGATTGGTTCCTGGATCATTGAATTGTGATGCAATTGTTCCAAAAACGGGCATTTCATCAGGATTCACATCCCAAAGATTATGGTTGCGTTGGTATTGTTTTTTTACATCGCGTAAAGCATCTAAAGCACCACGTTTATCAAATTTATTGATGGCAACAATGTCCGCAAAATCCAACATATCAATTTTCTCTAACTGAGTCGCCGCACCAAATTCAGGTGTCATGATGTATAAAGATGCATCCGAATGATCCAAGATTTCGGTATCCGATTGACCGATACCTGAAGTTTCTAAAATAATCAGATCATATTGTGCCGCTTTCAACACTTGAATGGCTTCTTCCACATATTTAGACAATGCCAAATTCGATTGACGAGTTGCCAACGAACGCATATAAACACGAGGATTGTTGATCGAATTCATACGGATACGATCGCCTAAAAGCGCGCCGCCTGTTTTCTTTTTAGATGGATCAACCGACACTAAAGCAATTGATTTTTCAGGGAAATCAATCAAAAATCGACGAACCAATTCGTCTACCATCGACGATTTTCCTGCTCCACCTGTTCCTGTAATTCCGAGAACTGGTGCATTTTTATTTTCAACTTTATCAAAATCGAACAATTTCAAGAAATCATCTTCTCTGTTTTCGGCCAACGAAATTAAACGTGCAATGGTTGTAACATCTTTATTTTTCAGCGATTGATAAACATCTTTCCCTGCAGGTAATTCTAAATCTGGCGTAGCATAATCTGCTTTTTGCACCATATCATTTATCATACCTTGTAAACCCATTTCGCGACCATCATCTGGCGAATAAATACGTGTAATTCCATGATCCATCAATTCTTTGATTTCTGATGGTAAAATTACACCACCACCACCACCAACGATGCGGATATGTCCTGCTCCTTTTTCTTGAAGCAAATCGTACATATACTTGAAATATTCGTTGTGACCACCTTGATAAGAAGTCATGGCAATCGCATTTGCATCTTCTTGTATCGCAGTGTTCACCACATCTTCTACCGATTTATCGTGCCCCAAATGAATCACCTCGCAACCGGTTGATTGAATGATGCGACGCATAATATTTATGGCAGCATCGTGCCCATCGAATAAGGCTGCTGCTGTAACTATTCTTACTTTATTTTTTGGAGTGTATATTTTTTGTTCCATAATTCATAATTATTCCATCTCGCAAGATACATCTTTTAAAGATTATTTAAAATAGTTTAAAAAAAATAATAAAACAAAAAAAAGGAAGCCTTTCAGCTTCCTTTTTTGTTTTAAAGTTTTAGGTTTTATCGTTTTAACGAG
>JBEBXO010000102.1:0-5244 GCA_040391585.1 Paenimyroides ummariense
AATTGAAAATTCCCTTTCGGTGCATTTAAATGATAGCGGTCATAAAACAGTCGGGCTTCTATACAAAAAACATAAATTTTTTATCAAAAATTTGTGTAGTTAATTAACTACATTTATATTTGTAGTCAAATGACTTTATAATGAATTTAAGACGAGACGTTTTTCAGGCTATTGCCGACCCTACAAGAAGAGCAATTCTACTTCTTCTGTCAACACAATCTTTAACTGCTGGTGCAATTGCTTCAAACTTTAACACGGCAAGACCAACCGTTTCAAAACACTTACAAATTCTTACCGAGTGCGAACTTGTAAATCAGGATCAACAAGGAAGGGAAATACATTATCACCTTAATCCTAAAAAAATGAAAGAAATAGCTGATTTTATTGAACCATTCAGACAAATGTGGGACGACAGATTTAACAAACTTGAAGATGTAATGAAAAAGTATCGATCAAAAAAATAGAAAACAATGGAACAAAAAACAAAAATCAATGCCGAAGACGGCAAGCAGGATTTATTAATTACAAGAACGTTTGACCTGCCTTTGGAGTTACTTTTCAAAGCCTATGTTGAGCCTGAATTGGTAGAGCAATGGATGGGGACAAAAGTACTGAAACTGGAAAACAAAAATCACGGCAGTTATCAGTTTGAAACCTCTCACAACGGAAATGTAATGTTTAAAGCCAACGGAACAATACATTCGTTTTTACCCAATGAACGGATTGTAAGAACTTTTGAGATGGAAAATATGCCTATTGGTGTGCAGTTGGAGTTTTTGGAATTCGAAAAACTTTCTGATGAAAAAAGTAAACTTTCCATTCATATCATATACAAATCTGAACAGCACCGGACCGAACAACTAAAAATGCCTTTTGCAAGTGGTTTGAATATGGCTCACAATAAACTACAAGAAATCGTAAACCAATTAAAATAAAAAACTATGAAAAAAAGAAACAAAATTATCTACTGGACAGCTACCCTATTTCTTTCGGTAGGAATGTTGGCAGGTGGCATACAGCAAATGTTACAAATTGGCGGTTACAACGAAATTGTTACCAAACTTGGCTATCCGCTGTATCTTTTAAGCATTATTGGCACCTGGAAAATATTGGGCGTTATTGCTATTCTAATTCCTAAATATCCATTGTTGAAAGAATGGGCCTATGCAGGTTTTTTCTTTGTGATGACAGGCGCCGCTATTTCACATTTAGCTGTTGGTCAACCATTTGCCGAAACAATACCAGCGTTAATCTTATTGATTGCCATTGTTTTATCATGGTATTTTAGACCAACAGACAGAAAAATTATTATTAACAACAAATAATTTAACAATGAAACAAAAAGTAGATTTTAAAACCGTTTCGGTAGCAGGTTTCGAGAGTTCACCATTTGCCGAAAAACTAGCTGGTTTAAGAGCACACGAAGCAAGATACTTTATGAATAAATACAAACAGGATTTCTTTGTAGAGCCAGCTGATGAAAACCAGGAGACATTGGATTGGGTAAACAAAATTTTGAAAGAACGAAATATCGAGATTTTGTCGAAACCATTAGAAATAGCAAATATGCAAGTTGAGAATATAAAATGGGATTTTGTATTTTACGAAAGCGGACTTGCCATAAATGTGCTTTATACCATTGACGACAAAAAGAAAAGAGCCGTTGGTTTTAAACTTTGTGAAGGAATGGAGATTCCGACAGAATTAGAAAGCAAATTTAAGTTTATCAGACAAAAATCAAAATTGGCAGGAACAATCAGAGGCTCCTATTTTGTAATCAAAGGTGACTATTTATAAATGATCGTAAAAAAACATTATGGTAAGAACCGAAACAATAATAGCTGTAAAAAATGTTCCTGAAAGTTCTAAATTTTATCAAAAATTATTAGGCTGTAAAAGTGAACACGGCGGCAATACTTTTGAAATATTGACAAGTGAAAAACAAGTTGTACTTTGCTTGCACAAATGGGGCGAACACGAACATCCTACAATGTTGAATTTTGACAAGGAAGTCGGCAACGGACTGATTCTTTTCTTTCGGGTTGACGAACTGAAAAAAGTGTTTGAAAACGCAAAAGCACTAAAAGCAATTATTGAAAAAGAAATTCATTACAACAAAAATTCGCTTAAAAATCAGTTCATATTAAGAGATTTAGATAATTATTATCTAATCATTTCTGAATAGACAACAAAATAAAAAATCAAAAAACAATGTATAAACTAACTTCTTTTCTGATTTTGTTCATTACGATTAGTTTAAGCGTAAAAGCACAGAAATCTTTAACAGTAGCCAATTATGTACTGACAAATGACAGCATTAAATTATATACAAAAAAAGCAGGAAATGGACCAATTGCTATTTTTATTCACGGAGGACCGGGAGCTTGGAGCAAATCGTTTGAAGATTTAGGCGGAAGTAATTTAGAAAACGGGCTTACAATGATCTACTATGATCAAAGAGGTTGCGGGCGTTCGGAAGGTTCTAAAAATGATGATTACTCTTTAGAAAAAATGCTTGAAGACATTGAAATGATCAGACAAAGATACAATGCAAACAAGGTGTATTTAATAGCCCATTCTTTCGGCGGAATTTTAGCGGTAAACTACGCCCAAAAATACCCTGACCACATTAAAGGGCTTATCTTTGTCAATTCAACACTCAATCTTTTTTACTCTATTCAGCATCAAATTAATTATATGAACAGCCTTTTAAAAACCAATTATAAAACAGCTGATGCGTCGCAAATAATTCCTACTTTTAAGAAAGTGCAATCTAAAGTTGTAGAAGAAGGTTTTATCTATAAACTTCTTTCAAATAATAAAAACAACGCTGATTTACTCAACAAAATAGATAGCGAAAACCCCAGTGAATTTGCATTTGCTCAAAAGGCTTTGTATATAACTGATTATCAAAAAGATTATACAAAAATCACTAATCAAATCAAAGTTCCCGTTTTAGTAATTTCGGGAACAAAAGATCACGCAATTGGCGAAGATCATTTTAAATCTTTTAATTTCCCTAATCAAACAATAAAAGAAATTAACGGCGGGCACCTGCTGTATTACGAAAAAAATAAAGAATTCATTAATACTGTTTTTGAATTTGTAAGAAAATAAAAAAATCTGTCAATAAACGAGGCTCTGAACCAACAAAGGAAAAACTATCGAAAAGAAAATACTGGTTGCAAAAGCAATGAAACATCTTCAAGTAAAAAATAACTGATACTAAAAGTACACTATGAGAACTAAAAACAACATTTTTCTTTTGATTATTATACTCTTTTGGGGAGCTATAGTCAAAGCACAGAATACAATGCAGGATAGTTTATCGCATTACAACAAAATGCTTACTTCTAACGAGATGAAAGAAGATTTACAAATCCTTTTAAATATTCGTAAACAGGTAAATTCAGGATTATATAGCTACCGTACACCACAGCAGATAGACAGCATTTTCAACTGGGCATCTAAACAGGTAGAAACCCCTTTGAAAACGATAGATTTCTATAAAATATTGGTTCAGTTGGCAGATTTTGAAGGCAGTTGCCATAACTATACCACACCCAATACCGAATTATTAGATTTCTTAAAACGGCAAAAATCATTCTTCCCTTATCCCTTGGTTTATATTGAGGGACAAATCATTTTTGAAGGGCAACATACAACAATTCCGGTAGGATCAAGAATCCTAAGCATTAACGGTACTACTGACACCGATTTAATGAAGTCTTTTTTTAAATATTATCCAACCGATGGTTTTACCCAAACCACCAAAATTTCGGCAAGTGTAAATAAATCATTCGGAATAAATTATTTGTTGGAATACGGGCTTACCGATGTATATGAGATCGAATACATTGCCCCTCAATCAAAGAAAACAAAAAATATAAAAATACCTGCTGTTACTCTTGAACAACGCACAAAAAATGAAGCAAACAAATTCAGTGCTCCTGTTTCCAATTTGGTTGATTTTAATAAACAGTTACCGTACAGTTTTAAGATGATCAATCCGTCAACAGGCTTACTCAATTTAAGATGGTTTGGTATGGTAACAGGAGAAGAAGATCCCGGATTTGAAAAATATGTACGATTTATTGACAGCGTTTTTGTGGCATTAAATAAAAAAAATATTCCGAATTTGATTATTGATATCAGAAACAACCCGGGCGGTGCAGATCCTACATTTGAACAACCCGTAATGTATATGACCGACCACTCGTTTAAAGAAAACCTAAAAGCACGCATTGTTTTTGACCCATACAATATTCCTTTTCAAAACTATTTTTGGGGAGTTTCAATAGCTCAATCTATGGACAGCACTTCATTGGCTCTCGGAAAGGAAGCCCTTAAGGATCGTTTTCCTGTTTACAAAAACGGATTAAGTTATCAGAATCAAAAGTACAATCCGGTTTATAATCCCAAAACACCGAAGTTCAAAGGAAAGATATTCCTTCTGATAAATGAAAATGTAGCTTCGGCAGCATCACATTTTGCTTCATTAGTAAAAGCGTATGTCAATAATGTTACCATTGTAGGAGTAGAAACAAGAGGTGGCTATTATGAGCATAACGGGCATTCTCCAATGATTTATGAGTTACCAAACTCAAAAATAAAAAGTCAGTTTTCCATTGTACATCTCATTCAGGATGCACCCAAAAAAGTAGAACAACCCAGAGGAAGAGGAATTATTCCCGATTATGAAATATGGCCTACATTAAAGGACTTTTTTAAACACAAAGACACCCAGTTAGAATTTGTGCTGAAACTTATCAATAAATAAAACATTGATAATTACTATGAGTTTTGGTTTATTCAAACTACTGAAGTGCACTTTGACGCTCCATTATAACATAGTCGGAAAAAGTAGTCCCCATTTATCAATCTGATGTCATCACAGAAAGAATTGTTTCTCCAAAAACGGTTAATTTATGCTCCGCCTTTTTGGGATAGGTATTTTCTGCACATCTTTCCAGCACTCCAAAAAGCAAGAATTCAGCCAACTGCATTTCTATCATCCACAAAGTGGTAGTAGAAACACTTTTACGGATTTTCAGGTGGGCTAATCGCTTTGATTACTTTTGTGTTGTACTCATTTGCTTACAGTCCAACACAGATATTGAGAATGTTTGGTATTAAACCACCCGTAGTATATTACTGATAAATTTTAACAATATAATATCCAGTAATTTATTTTTTACCACAGATACACCGATATAATTTTATCGATTCTAAGGTTACTAATAA
>JBEBXO010000103.1:0-5156 GCA_040391585.1 Paenimyroides ummariense
GGTTGAAGCTAAAAATACAACTGCAATGTTAACTACATTTAATGAAGTTAACTTAACAGAAGTAAATAAATTACGTAGCGAGTTTAAAGATGCTTTTAAAGCAAAACACAATGTTTCTTTAGGATTCATGTCGTTCTTTACAAAAGCAGTTACTCGTGCATTACAATTATTCCCTGATGTAAACTCAATGATCGATGGTCAAGAGCAAATCAAGTTTGATTTTGCAGACATTTCTATCGCAGTTTCAGGACCAAAAGGATTAATGGTTCCGGTTGTTCGCAACGCAGAATTATTGTCTTTCCGTGGTGTTGAAGCAGAAATTAAACGTTTGGCAACAAGAGCACGCGATGGTCAAATTACAGTTGATGAAATGACAGGCGGAACGTTCACAATCACTAATGGTGGTGTTTTTGGTTCTATGTTATCTACGCCAATTATTAACCCACCGCAATCAGGTATTTTAGGAATGCACAATATCATTGAGCGCCCTGTAGCTGTAAACGGTCAGGTAGTTATTGCGCCAATGATGTACATTGCATTGTCTTATGACCACAGAATTATCGATGGTCGTGAATCTGTTGGTTTCTTGGTAGCCGTTAAAGAAGCTTTAGAAAATCCAATGGAGTTGTTAATGAACAACGATCCTAAAAAAGCATTGGAATTATAATATTTTATTGTTTTTATATATTGCTAAAAAGTCTTTCCGAGAGGAAAGACTTTTTTTTGTTTGCTTTTCGTAGCTTTGTTTTCTAATTTAAAAAAAATATGAGTTCCAAGAAATCAGCTGCAATTGGTTTTATATTCATTACAATGTTAATTGATATTATAGGTATAGGTATCATTATTCCTGTAATTCCTAAACTTTTACAAGAGTTAAATCATTCCGATATCAGCGAAGCCGCTCAATTAGGTGGTTGGCTGGCATTTGCCTATGCATTTACGCAATTTTTATGTGCACCTTTAATGGGTAGTTTGTCCGACAAATACGGTCGACGCCCAGTGTTATTAATCTCATTGTTGGCATTCGCAGTAGACTATTTGGTTTTGGCATTGGCACCAAACGTACCATGGTTGTTTGTGGGTAGAATTATTGCAGGTGTAACTGGTGCAAGTATTTCTACCGCAATGGCTTATATATCAGATGTTAGTACGCCCGAAAATAAAGCAAAGAATTTTGGATTGGTAGGTGCTGCCTTTGGCATTGGCTTTATTATTGGTCCTGTAATTGGTGGTTTGCTGGGGCAATATGGCTCGCGCATACCGTTTTATGCAGCTGCAGCTTTGTGTTTTGTTAATTTTATTTATGGATACTTTGTTTTGCCAGAATCACTAAAGCCTGAAAAAAGACGTGTTTTTGAATGGAAAGCTGCAAACCCAATTGGTGCTTTGGCTCGATTAAAAAAGTTTCCTACTATTATTAGCTTGGTAGCGGCGATGTTTTTTATGTATTTTGCCTCACATGCTGTAAACGGAAACTGGAGTTTTTATACCATGTACCGATACAATTGGGACGAACGTATGGTTGGTATTTCATTAGGCGTAGTAGGTGTTTTGGTGGCAATTGTACAAGGTGGTTTGGTACGTTATGTAAACCCACGCATTGGCAACGGTAAAAGTATTTTAATAGGATTTGCCTTAAATGCCATTGGTCAGTTTTTAATTGCATTGGCTGTTCAAGAATGGATGGTGTTTTTATTCTTAATACCTTATTGTTTAGGCGGTTTGGCTGGTCCGGCAATTCAAT
Source organism: Paenimyroides ummariense (assembly GCA_040391585.1). Classification (GTDB taxonomy): domain Bacteria; phylum Bacteroidota; class Bacteroidia; order Flavobacteriales; family Flavobacteriaceae; genus Flavobacterium; species Flavobacterium ummariense_A. Next base: position 1,745 of record JBEBXO010000103.1, read on the forward strand.
CGGAAATTACCAATCAGGTGCCCGCAGACGAGCAAGGACAAATTCAAGGAACATTGGCAAGTTTAAACAGTGCAACAGCCACTTTTGGACCGTTGGTTATGACCAGTATTTTTTATTATTTTACACACGATACTGCTCCGTTTAAATTTCCAGGAGCTCCTTTTGTTTTGGCTGCCTTTTTAATGTTTATCGCATTCTTTATGGCTTACAAAGGATTAAAAAAAACGCAATCTATATAGCATGAGCAATTTTTATTATATCGATAGAAGCAAGGTTTCGTTTGAAGATTTCATTGCCTCGAACGAAATTAAAAGTCATTTAATGGCGTTTTTGCACGAACAGCAGTTTAAGCATTTGTTCGATCAGTACCACATTCCTGTATCAAATAAATTACTGTTGTATGGCGATAGCGGATGCGGTAAAACCATGACAGCAAAAGTAATTGCCAATCATTTAAACAAAAAATTAATGATTGTGAATCTGGCAACCATCATATCATCAAAATTGGGCGAAACTGCTAAAAATTTAGATTTACTTTTTAAAGAATCCCAGTACGAAAGTATGGTTTTGTTGTTAGATGAGTTTGATTCGTTAGGGCAGATTCGCGATTACGACAATAAAGACAATTCTGAAATGAAACGCGTGGTTAATGCTATTATTCAGTTAATGGATTATTTTCCGCAGAAATCAATTTTAATAGCAGCTACCAATCAGGTTCATATGATTGATGAAGCTTTGAAGCGCAGATTTGAATGGCAGATTTCTTATGAAAAACCTGCAAATAATTTGTTGGATAATTTGTATGATACCTTACAAATTCCTATCCCAGAAAAATACCATCCTAAAGAACGGAAATATCAGGTTTCATACGCCGAAGCGAAAGATTATTTTTACAAACAGGTAAAACAAAATATTATAAACGAACAATTGTCTTAAGAAATGGCAAATACCATAATGGACTGGAAACAGTTGCTTTCATTGAAAAAATTTGGCGATACCCAAGTGCGCAAACGTAAAAACGAAAATCCGTCACGTGTTGGTTTTGAAGTAGATTATGACCGTATCATCTTTTCGAATCCTTTCCGAAGTCTGCAAGATAAAACCCAGGTAATTCCGCATTCTAAAACCGATTTTGTACACACACGTTTAACACATAGTTTAGAAGTTTCGGTTGTGGGTAGATCTATCGGTCGGTTAGCAGGTGCACAGATTATCGAAAAATATACCGAATTAACAGATTTAGGTTATACAATAAATGATTTTGGATCCATAGTTGCTGCAGCTTGTTTGTGTCATGATATAGGAAATCCACCTTTTGGCCATTCGGGTGAGAAAGCCATTGGCGATTTTTTTAAGTACGGTGCAGGCGAAAAGTTTCGTTTAGATTTAGAGCCGGCACAATGGCAAGATTTAATTGATTTTGAAGGAAACGCTAACGGATTTCATATTTTAACCGATTCACGACCTGGTGCCGAAGGTGGTCTGCGTATTTCGTATGCAACCTTGGGTGCTTTTATGAAATATCCAAAAGAAAGCCTGCCTAAAAAACCAACTCACGATATATCCGATAAAAAATACGGATTTTTTCAGGCAGATAAAGCCGATTTTTTAGATGTTGCCAACAGTTTAGGTTTAATTAAAAGAGAAGGCGAAAGTGTGCGTTATTTTCGTCATCCGCTGGCTTATCTTGTAGAAGCTGCCGACGATATCTGTTACACAATTATTGATTTTGAAGACGGTATTAATTTAGGTTGGATTCCCGAAGAGCATGCGCTGGAATTTTTAATTAAAATTGTAAAAAACAGTATCAATTCTCAAAAATATGCACAGTTACAAACAAAAGCCGAACGGGTAAGTTACTTACGTGCCTTGGCAATTGGCAGTTTAATTAACGATGTGGTGCGTGTGTTTATGGAAAACGAAGAAGAAATACTGAATGGAAATTTCCCTTTTGCTTTAACAGACAAATGTGCCTATGTGGCGCAAATGAAAGATATTATCACTATAAGTATTTCTAATGTTTACGAAAGTAAAGAAGTAATAGAAAAAGAAGTGGTTGGTTATAAAGTGCTACACACGTTGTTAGAAAAATTTATTGCAGCAACCAACAATAAGTTTAACGGCACAGCCACACATTACGACGAATTGATATTAAAACTTTTGCCAGAACAATATCAAACCGAAACCGAAAGTTTATATTTACGTTTATTAAATGTATGCAGATTTATTTCGTTATTAACAGATGGTAAAGCGTTAGAACTGTATCATTCTATAGTTGGAAGGTAAAGTAAATAAGTTTGTAAAATAAAAAAAGCATCTCAATGAGATGCTTATAATTTTGTTGTCTAAGAAGATTAAGCTTCAAATGGTACAATAGAAACGAAAGATTTGTTATCTCTCTTTTTCACGAATTGTACAACTCCGTCAACTTTAGCATGTAAAGTATGATCTTTCCCCATGTAAACGTTTTCACCTGGGTTATGTTTTGAACCTCTTTGTCTTACAATGATGTTACCAGCAATAGCTGCTTGTCCACCATAAATCTTAACGCCTAAACGTTTCGATTCTGATTCTCTACCATTCTTAGAACTACCGACACCTTTCTTGTGAGCCATGATGTTTGGTTTTTAAAATTGTTAATACTTTCTGGTTACAGATTAAATGTTGATTCCCTCAATTACGATTTGAGTCAATGCTTGTCTGTGACCGTTTTTCTTTTTGTATCCTTTTCTTCTTTTCTTTTTGAAAACGATAACTTTGTCACCTTGAAGGTGTTTTAAAACTTTCGCTCCTACTGAAGCTCCTGTTATAGCTGGGGCGCCTAAAGTTACTGTTCCTGCATTGTCAACTAAAAGAACTTTGTCAAAAGTAACATTTTGTCCTTCTTCAGTTGCCAAACGGTGTACATACACTTTTTGGTCTTTGCTAACTTTGAATTGTTGCCCTGCTATCTCTACGATTGCGTACATAACAATTAAATTAAGATTAATTTTAAGAGTGCAAATATACAAAAAATATCTAAAAATCAAATGTAAGTTGTTCGTTTTTAAAAAATTAATCGATCAAAATAAAAATAGTAAAAAAAATAAGAATTTAAATGTAACAAAATCACGAAATTGCACACTAATTAAAAAATCAAATTAATTTAAATCGAAGTTATGAGAAAATCTTTAACGGCTTTAGCTTCTGCACTTTTAGTTAGTAGTGTTGCAGTTGCACAGAAAGTTGAGTTTGAAGAGTATACACTTGACAATGGTTTGCATGTAGTTTTACATCAAGACAAATCGGCGCCAGTTGTAGTTACTTCTGTAATGTACCATGTAGGTGCAAAAGATGAAAACCCAGAGCGTACTGGTTTTGCGCACTTTTTTGAGCACCTTTTGTTTGAAGGTACCGAAAATATTGAAAGAGG
>JBEBXO010000104.1:0-5088 GCA_040391585.1 Paenimyroides ummariense
TGACCCAAATAAGAAATATCGCAATTATTGCACACGTTGACCACGGTAAAACTACCATGGTAGACAAAATTATGTATCATTGTCAATTATTTAGAGAGAATGAGAATACAGGTGATTTAATCCTTGATAACAACGACATTGAGCGTGAAAGAGGAATTACTATTGTATCTAAAAACGTTTCTGTACAATACAAAGGAACTAAAATTAACATTATTGATACTCCTGGTCACGCGGATTTTGGTGGCGAGGTAGAGCGTGTGTTGAATATGGCTGATGGGGTTTTACTTATTGTTGATGCTTTTGAAGGGCCAATGCCGCAAACACGTTTCGTGTTACAAAAAGCTATCGAATTAGGTTTAAAACCTTGTGTGGTTATTAACAAAGTTGATAAAGAAAACTGTACACCTGATGAGGTGCACGAAAAAGTTTTCGATTTAATGTTTGAATTAGGTGCAGAAGAATGGCAGTTAGATTTCCCGGCAGTTTATGGTTCGGCAAAAAATAACTGGATGAGTACCGATTGGAGAAATCAAACCGATTCTATGGAAGCTTTGTTAGAAATGGTTATAGACCATGTTCCGGCAGCAGAAGAGAAAGAAGGAACTCCGCAAATGTTAATTACTTCATTAGATTTTTCATCATTTACAGGTCGTATTGCTATTGGTCGTTTGCACCGCGGTGTTTTAAAAGAAGGTATGCAAGTATCTTTAATAAAACGTGAAGGTGGTATCGTGAAATCTAAAATCAAAGAGCTTTATACTTTTGAAGGTTTAGGCCGTATGAAGGTTGAACAAGTAAAAGCAGGTGATATTTGTGCTGTTGTTGGTTTAGAAGGTTTTGAAATTGGTGATTGTATTGCCGATATCGAAAATCCTGAAGGATTAAAAACTATTACCATTGACGAGCCTACAATGAGTATGTTGTTTACAATTAATGATTCTCCTTTCTTTGGTAAAGAAGGTAAATTTGTAACATCTCGCCATATTAAAGATCGTTTAACGAAAGAATTAGAGAAAAACTTGGCGTTACGCGTTAACGAAACAGATTCTGCCGATAAATTCATGGTTTTTGGTCGTGGAGTACTGCATTTATCTGTTTTAATTGAAACAATGCGACGCGAAGGATACGAATTACAAATTGGGCAGCCACAGGTTATTATTAAAGAAATTGATGGTAAAAAATGTGAACCAATTGAAGAATTAACAATTGATATTCCTGAAAATTTATCAGGACGTGCAGTTGAATTCGTAACATTACGTAAAGGTGAAATGTTATCAATGGAACCAAAAGGGGAACGTATGATTATTAAATTCAACATTCCATCGCGCGGTATCATTGGTTTGCGTAACCAATTGTTAACAGCAACGGCAGGTGAGGCAATCATGGCGCACCGTTTCTTGGAATACCAACCATACAAAGGCGAAATTGCTGGACGTAACAACGGTTCGTTAATTTCTATGGAAAACGGTAAAGCAATTCCTTATTCTATTGATAAATTACAAGATCGTGGTAAATTCTTTGTTGATCCTAACGAAGATATCTACGAAGGACAAGTTATTGGTGAGAACACACGTTCTGACGATATGACGGTTAACGTTACTAAAACGAAAAAATTATCTAACGTACGTTCTTCAGGAGCCGATGATAAAGCTAGAATTATTCCTGCAATAAAATTCTCTTTAGAAGAAGCTTTAGAATACATTCAAAAAGATGAGTACGTTGAAGTTACACCAAAATCGTTGCGTTTACGTAAAATTTATTTGAACGAAACAGATAGAAAACGTTTTAAAAACGATTAATCTTAATATATTTCATAAAAAAAAGGAGCTTTTGCTCCTTTTTTTGTTATTTAATACTTTCAAAATTTCGTTTTACAAAAGCAGTTAATTCTTCTCCTTTAAGTAAACCTTGCGCTAGTTTTGCTAAATCTAATGCTTGTTTAACCAAATTGCCTTTTGTTTCTTCGTTACTTTCGTTTAAAATTTTAGAAGCAATTTCAGAATTGGTATTTACAATTAAGTTGTACGAATCTGGAAAACTGCCAAACATGGCATTACCACCCATTGCCTGCATTTCTTTCATACGGCGCATAAATTCTGGTTGCGTAATCATAAAAGGTTCTGCAGTGCTGTCTAAAGCTTCGGTTTGTATGTTGTAACTTTTATTTGCAATAGCAGTTTCAATAAATTCTTTTAGTTGGGTAGTTTCTGTTTCGCTTAATTTCGATATTACCTCTTCATCTTTCTTAATTAAATTATCAATAGAATCCGCATCAACACGAGAAAAAGTAAAATCTTGATTGTCCATTTCCAGTTTTTGAATCAAGTGCGATACAATTGGCGAATCTAACAACAACACTTCGTAGCCTTTTGCTTTTGCATTGGCAATATAGCTGTGTTGCGCTTCTTTGTTCGCTGCGTATAAAACAACCGTTTTACCTTCTTTGTTGGTTTGGTTGATTTTTATTTTATCTTTTAATTCGTTAAACGTAAAAAACTGATTGTCAACAGTAGGATATAAGGCAAAATCTTTCGCTTTTTCGTAGAATTTATCCTCGCTTAACATCCCGTATTCCAAAACAATTTTAATATCGTTCCATTTTTGCTCAAAAGCAGCGCGGTCTTCGTTAAATAACGATTTTAATTTATCGGCAACTTTTCTGGTAATATAGTTCGATATTTTCTTAACATTTCCATCAGCTTGTAAATAAGAACGAGAAACGTTTAGCGGAATATCTGGAGAATCAATAACACCTTTCAGCATCGTTAAAAATTCAGGAACAATTCCTTCTACATTATCAGTTACAAAAACCTGATTTTGATATAATTGAATTTTATCTTTTTGAATGCTTAAATCGCCCGATAATTTAGGGAAATATAGAATTCCAGTTAAATTAAACGGATGATCTACGTTTAAATGAATGTGAAATAAGGGATCTTCGAACTGCATAGGATACAATTCACGGTAAAAATTTTTGTAATCATCGTCTGATAAATCACTTGGTTTTTTTGTCCACGCCGGGTTAGGATTGTTTATAATATTATCAACCTCTAGTTCATTATCGCCTTCTTTTTCCTTTTTTGTTCCGAATTTAATAGGAACAGGCATGAATTTGTTGTACTTGGTTAATAATTCTGAAATTTTAAAATCTTCTAAAAATTCAGTAGAATCATCGGCAATATGAAGAATAATTTCTGTTCCGCGATCAGTTTTGTTTGATGGTTCTAACGTAAATTCTGGCGATCCGTCGCATGTCCAATGAACAGCTGGTTCGTCTTTATAAGATTTTGTAATGATTTCAACCTTACTTGCCACCATAAAAGCAGAATAAAATCCTAAACCAAAATGACCAATAATTCCGGCATCTTTAGCAGAATCTTTATATTTTTCTAAAAATTCTTCGGCACCCGAAAAAGCCACCTGGTTAATGTATTTTTCAACTTCATCGGCAGTCATACCAATACCTTCATCGGTAATGTGCAGTTTTTTATTGTCTTTGTCAATTTTAACTTCAATCTTTGGATTGCCATAAGTTACATTTGCTTCTCCTATCGAAGTTAAATGTTTCAGTTTTAAAGTGGCATCTGTAGCGTTACTTATTAATTCACGTAAAAAAATTTCGTGATCGCTGTATAAGAATTTTTTAATCAACGGAAAAATATTCTCAACTGTTACATTTATTTTACCTGAAGTCATATTTAAATAATAATTTTAAAGTTATTTTGTGATGAAAAGTAGTCAAAATAAATACCAATGATAAAAAATATGACAAAAAGACATAAAAAAAAACTTGTAAAATTATATTAAGGCACAAAATTTGTTAATTTTGAAATATAAAATATATAATTATGAAAAAGGTCTTAGCAATAGGAATTTTGTCGTTAGCTATGTTTTCATGTAAAACATCAACGAACACTAAAAATGATGTTCCAACACAAATTAAATTAAAAGGTGAATGGACATTAACAAATGTATCGTATCCGTCAGGATACAATGTAACATCGTTTAATGTAGCCGATGCAAAATGTTTTGAAGGAAGTCAATGGAAATTTGTTTCTAACAATAACACAGGAACGGTTACTTTGAACAATGGATCATCAGATTGTCCGCAATGGAATTCAAAAATTATTTGGAACATTAAACAAGATGGTTCTTTTAATTTAAAATTCATTGGCGACGATAAAGCAAAACACGTAACAACGGGTTATAATTTAACGGCTTCAAATATAACAGATAGTACTTTTGAATTAGTAGATAATTCTACAGAAGCAACTATTGTGTATTCATTCATAAAAAATAATAAATAGAAAATAATTAAGTTATGAAAAAATTAAATGTATATGTATTAAGTACTGCAATTTTAGCAGGATCGTTTTTAACAAGTTGTAATACTGTTAAAAATGCAAACAATACCCAAAAAGCAGCTGTTGTTGGAGCAACAGCCGGTGCAGTTTTAGGCGGTGTTTTGGGTAATAATGTTGGTAGTAAAAACAACAGTGCATTAGGTGCGGTTTTAGGTGGAGTTATTGGTGGTACTGCGGGGGCTATTATTGGAAAAAATATGGATAAGCAGGCACAAGAAATTGAAACGGCTATACCAGGTGCAACAGTAGAAAGAGTAGGAGAAGGTATTAAAGTGGTGTTGAATGAAAATACAGTTAACTTTAACTTTGATTCGGCAGAATTAACATCTACAGCAACGTCTAATTTAGATAAAATCGTTAAAGTTTTTAAACAAAACCCTAAAACACAAATCATGATTTACGGATACACAGACAGTGTTGGTAAAGATGAGTACAATATGAAATTATCTCGTAGCCGTGCAAATGCTGTAAAAGCTTATATGGGATCAAAAGGTATTGGAGCTAAAAGAATTACTTCACAAGGAATGGGAGAGGCAGATCCAATCGCATCAAACGATACAAAAGAAGGACAAGCAAAAAACCGTCGTGTAGAATTTGGTATTGTAGCTAATGAAGATATGATTGAAGATGCAAGAAAAGAAGCAGCAAAATATTAGTTAATAAATTCTTAAAGGTAGTATCTCACTAACTGTGTAAGTTGAAAAGTTATTCTGAAAAATTTTTG
>JBEBXO010000105.1:0-4694 GCA_040391585.1 Paenimyroides ummariense
TACACTGGTCACTTTAAACCAGAATACACTGGTCACATTCACCAGAATCTACACATAGCACCCGTACGCAACGCCGCGCTTATAGATACTATGAGGCTTTTTTACGAAACGCTGAACACCAATACCCAATTGTTAAATGCCTTACAGCGTTTAAAAATAACTGCCGATCATGTAAACCAGCAATTAATAAATATTAGCAATACTCAGAACGCCTATGCCACTTACATACAAGAAAAAGGCGAAAGCCAGCAAGCAACTCAAGACAAAAACAAAGCCTTTGATGCCGTTACTAAATGGGTTAGCGAGTTTTACGCAGTGGCGAAAATAGCATTAGACGATCAGCCACAACTGTTAGAAAGCGTAGCAAAACTAGTGCGCAGTTAAAAAGAATTTTTCATAATTATATTTTATATTTAGTTGATAAAAGATTGCTGTAAAGCAATCTTTTTTTAGGTAATAAGCAGGGTACAGTGTAAAAAAACTTTTACTTGTTTAATTTTAATCACTATATTTAGTTTAGAAAAAAGAAGAATATGTTGGTAAAAGTTTTTGGCAGCGCGGTTTTCGGGATCGATGCAACCACTATTACAATCGAAGTAAATATAGACAAAGGTATTGGCTATCATTTGGTGGGACTGCCAGATAATGCCGTGAAAGAATCAAGCTACCGCATTGCCGCTGCACTGGCAAATATTGGTTACAATCTTCCGGGAAAAAAAATTACGATAAACATGGCACCTGCCGATTTGCGCAAAGAAGGTTCTGCTTACGATTTACCGTTGGCTATTGGTATTCTGGCAGCATCGGGGCAATTAAAAAAGTCCGATTTTACTGATTGTATGATTATGGGCGAATTGTCGTTAGATGGTTCTGTACAACCAATAAAAGGAGCTTTACCCATTGCTATTCAGGCTAAAAACGATGGTTTTACTTCTATTTTTCTACCAAAAGCAAACGTACAGGAAGCTGCCATTGTAAATGGTTTAAATGTTTTTTCGGTTGAAAATATTGCCGACCTTATTAATCATTTTGAAGAAAAAGCTGTTTTAAAAGCTGTTGAATTACAAGAAGAAGATTTGTTTGATACCGCTAACGATTTTTCGTTGTTAGATTTTGCCGAAGTAAAAGGACAGGAGAATATTAAACGTGCTTTGGAAATTGCAGCAGCTGGCGGACATAATATTTTACTGATAGGACCGCCCGGTTCTGGTAAAACCATGCTGGCTAAACGTTTGCCAAGTATTTTGCCACCTATGACCGTGGAAGAATCATTAGAAACAACGAAGATTCACAGTGTGGTGGGCAAAGCACAAAATGTAGGGTTAATTAAGAAAAGACCTTTTAGAGCACCGCATCACACGGCATCAAGTGTTTCTTTGGTAGGTGGGGGCAGTTACCCGCAACCGGGTGAAATTTCTTTGGCACATAATGGTGTTTTGTTTTTAGACGAGTTGCCTGAATTTAAGCGCGAGGTGTTAGAGGTAATGCGCCAACCGTTAGAAGATCGTGAAGTAACAATTTCCCGAGCAAAATTCACGGTTTCGTATCCGTCGAGCTTTATGTTGGTTGCAAGTATGAATCCTAGCCCCAGTGGGTATTTTATGAACAATAAAGGTTTAAGTCAATCATCATCTATTGAAATGAATCGTTATTTAAACAAAATTTCAGGACCTTTACTGGATCGTATTGATTTACATATTGAAGTGAACCCTGTTCCGTTTGAAAAATTGGCAGATAAATCAACAGCCGAAAAAAGCGACGCTATAAGAAACCGTGTAATTCAAGCACGAACCATTCAATCACAAAGATTTAAAGAATATCACGGCATTCATTACAACGCACAGATGCCTACAAAATTGATTTCTATCTTTTGTGAGCTAGACAGTACTTCATTGAATTTACTGCAAACAGCAATGGATAAATTGAACTTATCTGCACGTGCATACGATCGTATTTTAAAAGTGGCGCGTACCATTGCCGATTTGGAAACTGACGATAAAATAAAACCCCAGCATATTGCCGAGGCGATACAGTACCGTAGTTTAGATCGTGATTTGTGGACAAATACTTAAACCTGTTGTGCGGTTATATGCTTGTACAAACTGTAAGCAACTATGTAGTTTAGCGGCAGGGTTAATACGATTCCTATTCCAAAAAAAAGAATTCCTACAAACGATAATAAGTAGGTAAAGGTTATAAATGCAAATAAAAATCCGGGTTTTTGGTTAACAGTTTGTATGCTTAAAGTAACACTTTTTGTAACATTTAAGTTGTGAATGTAAATACCCGGCACCGCAAAATACGTTAAAAACTGTAACAGAAAACTTATTCCTAAACCAACTAATGCAAAACCAGCCCATTCTAAAATATACGATAGCGCTGTACTTAACACTTGAATAAGAATAATTACGTTTAACGCTTTTAAACCATTTGTACTAAAAATAGTTGTAAAGGCACTGCCCAAACCAGCATAAGGTTGTGTGCTTACTTTTTTTATCATTCCGTAAATACCGCCAAAAAAATAATGTAGCAAAATAGTCGCTATCATGTTTAAAACCATAATTTGGGTAGTATTTGCCATGATAAATTCTTCGGCAATTTTTTGATCAGAAAGTTTTATAAATTCATCGGGAGATCCAATTAAAGAAACCAAACCAAAGCTGTAAATAATGGAAATAATAATAAACGTAAGAAAAATATACAAACCAGCCGTAACTGATATTTTTTTAGCTAAAGAAATTATTTGTTCTGATAATTTCAGCTGATCGATTTCGTAACTCATATAAAAAATAAATGCCTCGCAAAAGTACGAAGCATTTTTTTAATTGTTTGCTGTTTTAGTATCGAATACTGTTATATATTGTTTCAATATCGCCTTGATTGATATCTCCGGTATTGTATCCTTTCATAAACCACGCTTTACGCTCTGCCGATGTTCCGTGAGTAAATGTTTCGGGTTGAACGTGCCCTTGCATTTTACTTTGAATGGCATCATCACCAACGGCTTGTGCAGCACTAATGGCTTCTTCAATATCGCCGGCATCTAGTTTTTCTTTATTTCTACTTGCCCAAACACCTGCATAAAAATCGGCTTGTAACTCTTGTGCTACCGATAGCTTGTTGGCTGCAGCTTTTCCTTTACCTTGTTGCGCCTGACGCACTTGTTGATTGGTTCCCACCAAAGTTTGTATATGATGTCCTATTTCGTGTGCAATTACGTAAGCAATGGCGAAATCACCACCTTTTGCACCAAATCGGGAATGTAATTCTTCAAAGAAACGCAAATCCATATATACTTTTTGATCAGCCGGACAGTAAAATGGCCCTGCTGCTGATGTAGCAGATCCACATGATGTATTAACTCCGTCATCAAACAAAACCATTCCAGGTTCTTGATATTTTTGACCGTTTTCTGCAAAAATTTTGTTCCAAGTTTCGTTATTGTAAACAAAAACCGCTTCAGAGAATTGACCTAATGCTATTTCCTCTTGCGATAATTCGCGTGTTTGTACCTGCTCTGATGATTGCGTAGTGCCTTGGGTTTGATTCAGAACCGTACCAATTACCTGACCTGTTTCGCCACCAAACATGGTTAACAGTAAAGCAATAACCCCAATAATACCGCCACCAACAACGGCTTTACCACCGCCTGACATTCCTCGACGGTCTTCAAAACCACCACTTGTTTTTCTTTCCCATTTCATATCTTAAATTTTTAACTAATTTACTATTTTTCTACATTTTTCCAAATAATATCATCAGGAACAGGTGCGATTATTTTTATTTCTTCTTTAGTTACCGGATGATTTAATATTAATTTTCTTGCATGAAGATGGATGCCTCCATCGGTATTGCTGCGATCGAACCCATATTTTAAATCGCCTTTTATTGGACAGCCAATAGCACTTAACTGACAACGGATTTGATGATGACGCCCGGTGTGCAGATTGATTTCTAACGCAAAATACGAATTTAATTTTTGAATGATTTTATAATCTAAAATAGCCTTTTTACTGTCTTTAACTTCTTTTAAATGCGCTTTAGAAGTATTGTTTTTAGGATTTCGGGTTAGGTAGTGAATCAACTTATCGCTTTCTTTCGGCGGCTGATTTTTTACAACTGCCCAATACGTTTTTTGTGTTTCACGGTTTTTAAATAGATCGTTTAAACGACTTAATGCCTTCGATGTTTTAGCAAATAGCACAATACCTGATGTTGGTCGATCTAAACGGTGAACCACGCCTAAATATACTGCTCCGGGTTTATCGTATTTATCTTTTATGTATTCTTTAACCACATCGCTCAAAGGTTTGTCGCCCGTTTGATCGCCTTGAACGATATCGCCCACACGTTTGTTCACAACAATTAAGTGATTGTCTTCGTATAAAACCTGTAAATTTTCTTTTGTAGAGTAGGTTTTCATTAGTGATGAAAATAAATAAAGGTTGTCTTAAACTTTTAGTTTGTCAAGCTGAACTTGTTTAACTTCGTTCAGTTCACAAGCTCGGGTCAGCTTCTCATTATTTCAAGTAATAAAATTAATGAGATTCCGGATCAAGTCCGGAATGACAGTAAGTATTTAAGACAACCTGTATATTTTAATTATTTTATTAATACTGCTCTGTTGAATTAGGGAAGTCTTTTGATTTTACATCATCAACATACTGACCGATAGCCTTTGTCATGTCTTCGTA
>JBEBXO010000106.1:0-4667 GCA_040391585.1 Paenimyroides ummariense
GCACCAAAAACAGTAGTGTTACCATTACACCATGGACCAATAAAACTTGCAATAAATTAAAAGCAATTGCTTAAATATTGCGAGTGCAAATGTAGTACAAAAAAACAAAATTGCAAGGGGATAGGGTAAAAAAAATAAAAAAAACGCAAAATATTTTATCAATTAAAAGAAAATACGTTCTTTGTATAACTTACAAAAAAGATCAAAAATAGCTATTATGTTGACAATCAATTTTAAAAAATGGAATACCATCACCGGGTGGCTTACATTTTTAATTGCTCTTACAGTTTATACTTTAACACTAGAACCTACCGTTAGTTTTTGGGATGCAGGTGAATACATTGCTACATCGGCAAAATTAGAAGTAGGTCACCCGCCGGGCGCACCGCTTTTTCAAATGATTGGTGCATTTGCAGCTATGTTTGCTACATCGCCCGATAAAATTGCGGCAATGGTAAACTGGGTTTCGGCACTTTCTAGTGCGTTTGCAGTGTTGTTCATGTTTTGGTCGGCTACTAATATTTTAATGAAAGTAGTTAAAATAGGAACCGAAAAACTATCAAACAATACCATAATTGCTGTTTTGGGAAGTTGTTTAATAGGTGCGTTAACCTTTACTTTTTCTGATACTTTTTGGTTTAGTGCTGTTGAAACCGAAGTGTACGCAATGGCAACTTTTATGTTGGCTTTATTGCTGTGGCTTGGTTTACGTTGGATTGATGCTATTGATGAACCAAGAGGAAACAAATGGTTGTTATTGATCGCTTTAGTGGTAGGTATGTCTTTTGGAGTGCATTTCATGGCATTGCTGGCAATACCGTCAATTGGTTATTTATATTTCTTAAAAAAATATCCAAAAGTTACCGTTAAAAACTTCATTATTGCGAACATAGTTGTGGTTGCGGTTTTATTAGTTGTATTCGGTTTTTTACTTCCATATACCATGATTTTCTTCGGAAAGTCCGAAATTTTCTTTGTCAACTCAATCGGTTTGCCGTTTAATTCAGGAACCATCATTGCTTTTGTGTTATTAGTTGGTTTCTTCGTTTTTGGTTTAAAATACACGCGCGAAAAGCAAAAACATTTTGCAAATACATTGATCCTTTCAATACTTTTTATCTTTATTGGATTTTCATGTTGGTTAATGTTGCCAATACGTTCCAATACGCAGATTCCAATCAACGAAAACAAGCCGTCTGATGCTGCCGAATTATTAGATTATTATAATAGAAAACAATATGGTGAACGTTCGTTGTTTTATGATACCTTTTTCACGGTTAAATACAACCCGGTTTTAGATCCATCTCAACCTTACAAAGATGGAAAGGTTAATTACGAAAGAGATTATGCTACTGGAAAATACAATATTATTGACGATGGAAAGAATGCTGAAAGCAATTACTCCAACAAACTAAAAGGTTTTTTGCCTAGAATGTGGAGTACAGATGGTTCGCATCCTGTAAATTATATGGCATATACTAAACCGCTTAATTTTAAACTTAAGCCTGAACATGCTTCTGATTCTAGAATAGTAGAAATGGCAAATCAACTTAAAGCTGGTGTGCAAACAGGGCAAATTTCGTTAAGAGAATACAATTATTATCTATCTGAAATGAGAGGGCAGATTGAAATAGAAAAACCAAGTTTTGCAGATAATATCGGTTTTATGTTCAACTATCAGTTTGGATATATGTACACTCGTTATTTACTGTGGAATTTCGCCGGCCGACAAAACGATATTCAAGGAGAAAACGACCGTATGTATGGTAACTGGATTTCGGGTATCAAGTTTTTAGACAAAATTCGTTTAGGATCGCAAGAGAATCTAACCAGTGATATGCTAAATAATAAAGGTCGAAATGTTTATTATATGTTGCCTTTTATACTAGGTTTGGTTGGTTTTGTATTTCATTACCGTAAAGATCCAAAAACATTTTATGTGCTTTTGGCATTGTTTTTATTTACCAGTTTTGCATTAAAAATATTCTTAAACGAACGTCCGTTTGAACCTCGCGAGCGCGATTATGCAGTCGTTGGTTCATTCATGGTTTTTGCTATGTGGGTTGGTTACGGTGTGTATGCAATTTATGAATTTGTATCGAGCAAAGTAAACGTAAAAGTAGCGTTGCCATTGGTTTTGGGTGTCACCTTTTTAGCATCGCCAGTCTTAATGGCAAAAGAAAACTGGGACGATCACGATCGTTCAGAAAAATATACCGCTTTGGCATTGGGTAAAGCTTATCTTGATTCTTTAGAACCAAACGCAATTGTTTTTACTATTGGCGATAACGATACGTTCCCGCTTTGGTATTTACAGGAAGTTGAGGGGTATCGTACCGATGTTCGTGTGGTTTGTACCACATTGTTAAATGCTGAATGGTACGTGGATCAAATGAAAGTAAAATCACACAAATCAGATCCATTAAAAATTCGTTTCAATCATAAACAATATTCAGGTGAAAACCTTCAATATGCTGTAATTGCACCTTCTATTGAAGAACGCTTTGATATAAACACCATTTTAGAATTCATTGCGTCAGACCGTCCGGAATCTAAAATGGAAACCGAAAACGGAATGTTTTTATCTCGTATTCCTACCAATAAATTCAGTATTCCAATTAACAAAGAAAAAGTACTGAAAAACGGAATTGTTTCGCAAAAATTTGAAAACGATATTGTTTCTGAAATCCCTATTGATATAAAAGCAAGCGGTTTAGAGCGTAAGAATATTATTATGTACGATATTATTGCAAATAATAACTGGGATCGTCCTATTTATTTTACAACTGGCGATGTTTCTGATGAAGCAATGTTGTGGTTAAAAGATTATTTACAGCTTAACGGATTGGTGTATAAGTTGGTTCCTGTGAAAGCTAATGCAGAAACGGTTAATGCAAATCATCCTTTTTACATAGGTTCGATTGATGCTGATAAAATGTACAAAATAGTGAATAGCTGGTATTGGGGTAATTTTGGAAGTTCGAATATTTATCACGATCAACAAACCAGAAAAGAATCTAGAATGTACCTGATAAATTTTGCCCGTTTGGCAGAACAGTTTATAAAGGAAGGAAATAATGAAAAAGCTAAAAATGTACTTGATTTAGCAATGAAAAATTTTCCGATAGAATATTATATTCCGCATGATAATAATTTGAAATACGAGTTTTTTGAGCCTTATCCAGACTTGTATTATATGGTTGGCGATAAGAAAAAAGCTGCAGAACTTGCAACTAAACTTTTTGTAAAAGCCGCAGAAAATTTAAATTTCTATAAAGGAATGAATTTGGCTGAAGAACAACAATACGGTTATGAAATTATAGAGAATTTTAATACCGCTTACCGTATCATTGATAATTGTGAAATGCATAATGATACTGCGACTGTTGCGAAATTAAATAAACAAATTGCACTGTATGAAAAATATTTTCTACGTTATTTAAATGCCTATAAACAGCAAAAACAAGAGCAGTTAGAATATGAAAGACAGATGAAACAGCAAGAACAAGAAAGTTTGCAAGATTCTGTTTTAGAGTAAAGTTTTTTAGATCAGATTTAGGTTTAAATACCACTTTGAATTTATATTAAGCGCATTTTTCACGAATTAAAAAAAAAACGCTTTCTTTGTAATCTTTACATAAAAAGATCAAAAATAGCTATTATGTTGACAATCAATTTTAAAAAATGGAATACCATCACCGGGTGGCTTACATTTTTAATTGCTCTTACAGTTTATACTTTAACACTAGAACCTACCGTTAGTTTTTGGGATGCAGGTGAATACATTGCTACATCGGCAAAATTAGAAGTAGGTCACCCGCCGGGCGCACCGCTTTTTCAAATGATTGGTGCATTTGCAGCTATGTTTGCTACATCGCCCGATAAAATTGCGGCAATGGTAAACTGGGTTTCGGCACTTTCTAGTGCGTTTGCAGTGTTGTTCATGTTTTGGTCGGCTACTAATATTTTAATGAAAGTAGTTAAAATAGGAACCGAAAAACTATCAAACAATACCATAATTGCTGTTTTGGGAAGTTGTTTAATAGGTGCGTTAACCTTTACTTTTTCTGATACTTTTTGGTTTAGTGCTGTTGAAACCGAAGTGTACGCAATGGCGACTTTTATGTTGGCTTTATTGCTGTGGCTTGGTTTACGCTGGATTGATGCTATTGATGAACCACGAGGAAACAAATGGTTGTTATTGATCGCTTTAGTGGTAGGTATGTCATTCGGAGTGCATTTCATGGCATTGCTGGCAATACCGTCAATTGGTTATTTATATTTCTTTAAAAAATATCCAAAAGTTACCGTTAAAAACTTCATTATTGCGAACATTTCAGTTGTCGCAGTTTTATTAGTTGTATTTGGTTTTTTACTTCCATATACTATGATTTTCTTCGGAAAGTCAGAGATTTTCTTTGTCAACTCAATCGGTTTGCCGTTTAATTCAGGAACCATCATTGCTTTTGTGTTATTAGTTGGTTTCTTCGTTTTTGGTTTAAAATACACGCGCGAAAAGCAAAAACATTTTGCAAATACATTGATCCTTTCAATACTTTTTATCTTTATTGGATTTTCATGTTGGTTAATGTTGCCAATACGTTCCAATACGCAGATTCCAATCAACGAAAACAAACCGTCTGATGCTGCCGAATTATTAGATTACT
>JBEBXO010000107.1:0-4647 GCA_040391585.1 Paenimyroides ummariense
AAGCACCATAAGGTAAATAATATGTACTACGATAAAATCGTGGGCAGCATGACACCAACAGGCAGTATGACGCCTTATATTATCGAAGAACGCCCAATGAACATTGCTTCTATGGACGTGTTTTCGCGTTTAATGATGGATCGTATTATTTTCCTGGGTTCGGGTGTAGACGATTATGTAGCCAACATCATTCAGGCGCAGTTATTGTTCTTGGAAAGTGTTGATGCTTCTAAAGACATCTCAATCTATATCAATTCGCCAGGCGGAAGCGTGTATGCAGGTTTGGGAATTTACGATACCATGCAGTTCGTTAAACCCGATGTAGCTACAATATGTACAGGTATGGCGGCATCAATGGGGGCGGTATTGTTATGCGCCGGTGCAGACGGTAAACGTTCGGCACTGCCGCATTCGCGCGTAATGATCCATCAGCCATCGGGTGGTGCGCAGGGTGTTGCTACCGATATGGAAATCAACCTGAAAGAAATGCTGAAGTTAAAAGAAGAACTGTATCAAATTATAGCAAAACATTCAAAACAACCGTTCGATAAAGTGTTTAAAGATTCTGAACGCGACTACTGGATGCGCGCAGACGAAGCGAAGGAATACGGAATGATTGATGAAGTTTTAACAAGAGAATAATAATGAAGGAAGGATTTAACTGTTCTTTTTGCGGAAGACCAAAAGCCGAAACCAATATTTTAATTGCCGGTGTAGATGCGCATATCTGCGATCACTGTGTAGAGCAGGCACACGGAATTGTACTGGAAGAATTAAAATCGCAAAACGAATCAGGATTGTCAGATGAGGTTTTACTGAGAAAACCACAGGAAATAAGAGCGTTCTTGGACCAATACGTAATTGGTCAGGATCAGACCAAAAAAGTACTGTCGGTAGCCGTTTACAACCATTACAAACGTTTGTTGCAGCAAGATTTAAAGAACGATGTTGAAATAGAAAAAAGCAACATCATCGTTGTAGGTCAAACCGGAACAGGTAAAACCCTGGTTGCAAAAACAATTGCCCGCATGTTAAACGTGCCTTTGGCTATTGTTGATGCTACTGTGTTGACAGAAGCAGGGTATGTAGGTGAAGACGTAGAAGGTATTTTAACCAAACTGTTGCAGGCGGCAGACTACGATGTGGATAAAGCACAACGCGGCATTATTTTTATCGATGAGATCGATAAAATTGCACGTAAAAGCGATAACCCGTCCATCACGCGCGATGTAAGCGGCGAAGGAGTGCAGCAGGCGTTGTTGAAGCTTTTGGAAGGATCTGTAGTAAATGTTCCGCCAAAAGGAGGAAGAAAGCACCCCGATCAAAAGTTTATCGAAGTAAATACGCAGGACATCCTGTTTATTGCAGGCGGTGCTTTTGACGGTATCGAACGAATCATCACCAAACGTTTGAACTTTCATGCCGTTGGTTTCGGATCTTCAAAAGAAAACGAAAAAGCCGATAAAAGCAACCTGTTGCAATACATCATACCAAAAGATTTGAAAGATTTCGGACTGATTCCTGAAATCATAGGTCGTTTACCGGTATTAACCCACATGGATCCGTTAGACCGCGATACGCTGCGTTCTATACTAACCGAGCCTAAAAATGCATTGGTAAAGCAGTATCAGAAGTTGTTCGAGATGGATGGTGTAGCCTTAACGTTTACCGAAGATGCGCTGTGGTATATTGTAGACAAAGCATTGGAATATAAATTGGGTGCACGCGGATTACGTTCGTTATGCGAAGCTGTTTTAACCGATCCTATGTACGATTTACCAGGATCTGATATTACGGAATTTGAAGTAGATAAAGATTTCGTTAAACACGCATTAGATAAAAACCTAATGAAGCGTCTGGCTTTAACCGTTTAATCACACAAACCCTTTCACATGAAAGGGTTTTGTTTTTTTATTGAAAACTATATCGTTATTGTCACAAATCTTGCTATTCAATATGCAGTTTGACCTTTCACATGTAGTTTGTCATTCCGATGCTTCGACGAGCTCAGCACAGGCTGAATGAGGAATCTCCTTCTCCACATCAGTTAAAGTCTATTGTGTAGAATTTATTTAACAACACGTCAGTTCGATTTCGGAGTGGAGACTTATAAATCTATGTTTAATAATTCACAATTTAAAAATCAATAAGAGTATAAATCAGTCCACACGAATCCATAGCGGTATGAAATTTTAAGCGAGTGTCGAATAACTGTATGACTTGTCCCGCTTTAGTGGAAGCGCAAGCTGATCGGGGTGCAAAGCGCCGTTTCGATCAGGTAGGTTCAAAAGTTTAATTCGACCGTTTAAAAGATCGCCGCAACAAAAAGACTTTTGGTACTTTTTGTCTTTAAAAAGTACAAAGAAACCGAAGTTTATCTGTTACTGAAATGGAGATATTAAGCTGGATATTACTTCCACTCCAAATCACCGTCAGTTCAAGCTTTTCGACAAGCTCAAGACAGGCCAAGTCGAGAACCCAAAAACCTTGCGATACTTTCTTTTGGCATCAAACTTGTATGAATCATATTATTAAATCTGTACATCTTTGGTATTAATAACACACTACAATTATAAAATGTAAATACTTTTTTGTAGTTTTAAACAAAAAAAAGAAATGAAAAAGTTAGTATTGCTTACCTTTTTAACCGTTTTAACGGTATCGTGTAATAAAACGGCAGATCTGTCTGGTGAAATTATCAGTAAAACAGAACAGGTGAATCCTTACAAAGCCCTTACGAACAAGTCTTCTGCAAGTATAGAATTAGACTCTTCGGTACCGGCAAACGAAATTTTAGTTACGGGCGATAAAACCCTGGTAGATAATTTGGAAATAGAAAACAAAGACGGACAGATCAATATATCCAACAAAGAATCAATCTCTTTTAACAGCAATAAATCGCCACTGGTTATAAAAATGAATAATCCGCAACTGCAGAAAGTGGTTATTGCAGGTGCAGGTTCGGTAGCAACAAACAATATTACGCTTACAAACGATGTAGAGTTTCATATTTCGGGCGCAGGTGAAATCAACGTGAAGGTGTTCAATAACATAACCAGCGTTTTTGTAAGTGGTGCGGGCGATGTCCGTTTAAGGGGGGTAAGTAACGAAATGAAGGTAAGCATGTCTGGTGCGGGCGATTTAAATGCCGAAGCATTAGCTAATAAACAGGCAAGTATAGAAATTACAGGTGCAGGAAATGCAAAGGTTAATACCACCAACGAAATAGATGTACGTATTTCGGGTGTAGGCAATTTAGATTATAAAAATTACGACAACCTGAAAATTGTAAAAAAAATAGTAGGTGTGGGCAGTATAAACCCGTATTAAAATAAACAATAAAACAAAGTTTTATTTCATTGTATTTATAAATAGCTTTGTGTGTATTAAAAATAAAATGGGCACATTAGTAATAAGTATAAAAGAAAACAACCAGTATAAATACACTTATAACAACCGCAAGGGCAACGTACTGTTTACAAGCAACAGCTACCTTTCCAAGGCACATTGTTTAAGTGAGATAAACGTTATCAAACGCAATTTTTCCATCATTAAGTTTATAAATTACAAAACACCTTCGGGAAAGTTGTTTTTTAAGATCAATATAAACGACCATATTCTGGGCGTAAGCAGAAAGTTTACAACGCCGCTTTTAATGGAAAAAGGGATGAATGATCTGCTGAAAAATTTCGTGAGTTCCGAAGTGTTGGATTTTACGGAAGATGTGTTTAGCAGTTTTCCCGAAGATATATTTGAAACCGACAATATTTAAAGTATGAAAAAAGTTTTAGCATTGTTATTTGTTTCGGTCATCACCGTAACAACTTATGCGCAAAATAGAAAAATTAAAGGCAACGGCGTTGTTCAGGAAAAAAACCGCCGGGTAGAGCAGTATACAAAACTGGTTGTAGAAGGCGAAGTAGAAGTAGAAATACTGAACAATCCGTTTAAAAACACCATAAGAACATCGGGCGATGCCAATTTACACCAGCTGGTACAGGTAAGCGTGGTGAACCAGGTGCTTACGCTAAAACGAAAACCGGGCTTCGAAGTTGTGAGTCAGACCCAGCCTGTAAAAGTTACCCTTGCCACAAAAGATCTTACAGAGATTACGATGACTGGCGACAACGGCAGTATTACCAACATGGGAACCATCGAAATTCCTGAGCTTACCCTTACCAATACCGGCAGTGGTAAAATGGAACTGAAGGTAAAAACCGAATATCTGTTTATGAATACCGAGAACAACGGTGCAATTACAGTAGAAGGAAATTCGAATACCGTAAAAATAAACAGTAAAAGTTCTGCAGATATCAACGCAAAAGAATTGTCGGCCTTTTTTACCGAAATAAATTCGTCAGGTTCGGGTAATATCTACACCAATACGGTTAATGGCATAGACGGAACCTTAAGCGGAGCCGGAAATTTGTACTACCGGGTAACTAAAACGGTAAATGTTACCGAGAGCGGCGAAGGAAAAGTAATTAAAGAGTAATTTTTAAAAAGCTATAAAACAGTAAGGTAGCTTAAATGCTGAAAAAAATATGTTTTAAATTGCATTTTTCTTTTGCAGGTATCAAAATTACTCCTATATTTGCAACCGAAATAAAGAACCAATGGCGAGGTAGCTCAGTTGGTTAGAGCGCA
>JBEBXO010000108.1:0-4576 GCA_040391585.1 Paenimyroides ummariense
GTATTAAGTTGTTGTACTGCGTGGTAAGCAGTTAAATCGTATTGCACAGGCACCACAGAAATATATCCGTTGGCAAGTGCCCATTCATCGGTATCTTCGCCTTTGTCGTGATTTACAAAAGTTCCCGTTAACCAATAATATTTTTTTCCGTGCGGATTGGTGCGTTCGTCAAATTTTTCAACCCAAGTAGCTTTTGCTTGTCGACAAATTTTTATTCCCTTGATGCTTTTTTCAGCCAGTTTGGGAAAATTCACATTCAACACCACACCTTCGGGCAAGCCATTTTTAAGGGTTTCAAGAGTAATTTGTTTTACAAATTTTTTAATCGGTTCAAAATCGGCGTTCCAACTAAAATCTGCCAAAGAAAAACCAATTGCCGGAATTCCGCTCATACCTGCTTCTACCGCAGCCGACATGGTTCCTGAATAAATCACATTCGATGCCGAATTAGATCCGTGATTAATGCCCGATACACAAATGTCTGGTTTTGCCTTAATTATTTGATCTATAGCAATTTTTACACAATCTACAGGCGTACCCGAACAGGCAAATTCCTTAATTTCGTCTTTATCAATATAAACCTGTTCTAAAAACAAGGTGTTATTAACGGTAATTGCGTGCCCCATTGCCGATTGCGGACTATCGGGTGCTACAACAACCACCTGACCAATTTCTTTCATTATGCTAATTAAAGTTCGAATTCCCGGAGCGGTTATTCCGTCGTCGTTCGTAACTAAAATCAATGGCTTTTTCATAAAAAAACTTTTATTCCCGTAAAAGTAATCATTTTAATTAAAAAAGCCTTTAAAACAACTGTCTGCTTAAAATAGTTAACAAAATTTTATTTAATCTTTAATAGTTTTTATAATAAGAATTTAGTTACTTTAGTTGAAAATTTATTGATGACTGCTATTTGGCAATTTATGAAGAGAAATTATAAAGTATTGATACTTGTTGTGGCACTTGCTGCAGCATTATGGAGTTTTATTCCGTTTAAAAAATCGGCTGATCCTGATCCTGAAAAAGAGGCTTTTTTAATGGGTGTTTTAAATTTTGTTCTACAAAATGCACATTACCACCCGGCAGATATTAATGACGCTTTTTCGGAAAAAGTATATACAAACTATTTAAAGGTTTTAGACGGTAATAAACGTTATTTATTACAATCTGACATAGATGTTTTAAACAAACACAAAACCTTGTTAGACGACGAGTTTAAAGAACAGCGTATTAGCTTTTTTAATGAAAGCTACCCAATGTTTCAGACCAGAATAAAAGAAGCAGAAGCTTATTACAAGGAAATTCTTGCAAAACCTATGGATTTTACCGTTAAGGAATCTATTGATACCGATTACGAAAAACAACCGTGGGCTAAAAACAAAGAAGAACTAAAAGAACGCTGGCGCAAACAGTTAAAATTGAACGTACTTTCGGGTATCGAAGACAAACTAAAACTGCAAGAAAAAGATTCTATTGGTAAAGAACCTAAAAAAAACTTTGCCGAATTAGAAAAAGAATCGCGCGAAACCACTTTGAAATCATTAAACGAATTTTTTGAATTTTTCGAAGAGATTTCACGTGAGGAATGGTTATCGGTTTACATAAACACGCTTTTGGAACAATTTGATCCGCATACGAATTATCTGGCTCCAGACGATAAACAGAAATTTGACGAAAGTATGGCGGGTTCTATGGAAGGAATTGGCGCACAGCTTCGTAAAAAAGATCAGAACACCGAAATTACCGAAGTGATACCAGGCGGACCTGCCATGAAACAAGGTGAACTAGAAAACGGTGATATTATTTTAAAAGTTGCCCAAGGCGAAGAACAACCAGTTGACATTGCGGGTATGCGATTAGAAAAGGTTGTTAAAATGATTAAAGGTAAAAAAGGAACTACCGTTAAACTAACCGTTAAAAAAGCAGACGGAAACGTAAAAGTTATTGCTATTGTTCGCGATAAGTTTGAAATTGAAGAAACCTTTGCTAAATCATCGATTATTGATACACCTGAAGGAAAATTCGGAATTATTCATTTACCAAAATTCTACATTAGTTTTGAAAACCGCGACGGTCGCGATGCGTTTAAAGATGTTGCCAAAGAAGTAGAATACCTAAAAGAACAAAAAGTAGAAGGTATCATTGTAGATTTGCGTAACAACGGCGGCGGATCATTGCAAACAGTTGTTGATATGGTTGGTTTGTTTATTCCGCAAGGACCAGTTGTGCAGGTTAAGGCAAAAACAGGTGAAAGTGACGTATTGTACGATCGTGACAACAAAACACAATGGACAGGACCTTTAGTGGTTTTAATCAATAATTACTCGGCATCGGCTTCAGAAATTTTTGCAGCTGCCATTCAGGATTATAACCGCGGTTTGGTTTTAGGATCTAAACATTCTTACGGAAAAGGAACCGTTCAAAATTTATTGGATCTGAACAGATTTGGCAATAAAAAAATCGGCGATTTAGGTGCTATGAAATTCACAAGCCAAAAATTCTACCGCGTAAATGGTGGATCAACCCAATTAAAAGGAGTAGAAAGTGATTTGGTTTTACCAGACCGTTTCTTATATATTGACACAGGCGAGCGCGACAACGACAACGCTATGCAGTGGGATAAAATTACCAAAGCAAAATACAATGTTTTCGATTATAATTTTGCTCCAGTAAAAGAAAAAAGCAAAAAACGTGTGGCTTCCAATAAAGAATTCAGACTGATTGACGAAAACGCGCAATGGATAAAATCACAAAAAGATGACAATACATTTCCGTTAGAATATAATGAGTATTTGGCAAAATCGAAACAATTAGAAGAACAGTCAAAACGTTTCAACATTTTAAAAGATTATAAAAACAGTTTAGCATTTACATCTTTACCGCACGATGAAGCTTTAATTAAGAATGATACCGTGTTGCAAAACAAACGCAAGCGCTGGTTTAAAAGCTTAAACAACGATGTGTATGTAGAAGAAGCCGTAAATGTTTTAAAAGATATAAAAACAAGTGAATTTAAAATTGGATCATCAACAAATTTAGTTAAGTAATGTATTAAGCGCATAACTAAAACTTACGATTTAAAAGAAATGTTCGCTGTCATTCCGATGCTTCAACGAGCTCAGCACAGGTTGTAGGAGGAATCTCTATCATTTATTAATCAGATTCTTCGACTTCACTTCATTGCGCTCAGAATGACAAACTCAAATTATAATAAAAACTGATATTCAGTATAAAAAATATAAAAGTGTTTAAAAAATTTGTTTCGGCAAATAAAAAAGCGCTCCAAAAATTCAAAAGAAATTCTTGGGGCGTTTTTTCATTAGTCTTTATCGTTATTTTAAGTATTTGTGCATTGGCAGCTTACATAATAGCTCCCGATAATACCGTTAATGCAAACAATGGCGATATTTCCATAAGTACGCAAAAACCTGGCTTTACGGTTAAAACAATAAACATTCCGTTGCGTAATAAAAACAAATCATCGGTGTTTGATTATTTTACAGGCAAAGAAATTAAAGATCAGTTTATTCCTATTTTATCTTATCAATTTAAAGGAGATACACTTTATTATAAAGAATTTTCGGTTGATCCGTCTACCTCACAAACAAAATACGTACTTACCAACGTATTTCCTAATATCGATCAAAAGTCGATCGAAACAAACCACATTAAAACAAAAAAATATCTGTTGGGCACCGATAATCAGGGACGAGATTATTTAAGTCGGTTATTGGTTGGCGCACGCGTTTCGCTGGCAATTGGCTTTGTCGCCGTATTTATTTCACTGATTATTGGAATTGCACTTGGAGCTGTGGCAGGATATTTTGGCGGAAAAACTGATGCTTTTATTTTGTGGCTAATTAACGTAATATGGTCAATTCCTACTCTTTTACTGGTTATAGCCATAACCTTGGCATTAGGAAAAGGTTTTTGGCAGGTTTTTATTGCCGTTGGGTTAACTATGTGGGTGGAAGTTGCCCGAGTGGTTCGCGGACAAGTAATGAGTGTTAAGCAAATGCAGTATGTAACCGCAGCACGCGCTTTAGGTTTTTCGGCCTTACGCATTATTTTTAAACACATTATACCAAATATTATGGCTCCGGTTATTGTAATTTCGGCAGCTAATTTTGCATCGGCTATTTTAGTAGAAAGCGGTTTAAGCTTTTTAGGTTTGGGTGCACAAGTACCCGTACCAAGCTGGGGCGGAATGATTAAAGAACACTACAACTACATTATTTTAGGAAAACCGCATTTGGCTTTAATTCCCGGCTTGGCAATGTGTTTGGTAGTGGTTGCTTTTATGATGATTGGTAATGCTCTGCGCGATGCCTTGGATGTGAAGGGATAGGTTTTATTGTCACGGATTGCAAATCCGCGACATCGGATAGTTTTTATATCCACGAGCAAGATGCTCGCGCCAGCGATGAATGGAAGTACAGCAGCGCAAGATTTTGAAGGTATTTTAAAGATAGATATAAATCGTTAATTAAATTTTACAATTACACGAACAAGATGCTCACTCCAGCCTTTAGATTTGTTCTTTGAAAAATTCATAAATTTATTAACAACCAAAACT
>JBEBXO010000109.1:0-4480 GCA_040391585.1 Paenimyroides ummariense
TAGGTGATCACTTTCGCCAGAATCAGGTGGTCAACTTGACCAGATTCTCCAATCATCGGCTTTACAGAACAAAACATCTTCTAATTTAATAAGTGTGCGTTTACTTTGCGAAGTGTTTGCTAATTTAAGATACTTTTTTTGGATGTTTTTTTCTTGATAACGTTCAAAAATTTTCAACAGTTTTTCACGTTCCAAAGGTTTTTGCAGATATCCGAAACAACCAATCTCATTAACCGATTTTTCTAAAAACTGTGAATAAGCTGTTACAAAAACAACCTCAAAACTATCTTTATTCACATTTTTAAACAACTCAAAACCATTTGCTTCGGGCATTTCAATATCCAAAAAAACCAAATCGGGTAAATAGTTTTCAATCGCCAAAACGCCTTCTTTTACAGAATTACACAAAATCATTTCGAAACGGTTGTTGGGAAACAAAATATTTATGTAACCCTTTAAAACTTCTCGCGCTTTAGGTTCATCATCAATAATTACCAAAACCAGATTATTCATAAAATTTCTTGATTATAAAAATTTATAAAAACAATTAATACTTTTTCACGTATTTTAAATTCAAACCGTTCATAGCATTTGGCTGTAAATTATGTACATTTTTCTGTGTAAATCGAGCCACTTTATCGTAAAACAGAATAATAACAGGTACTTCTGCGACAATAATGGCATCCATTTGTTGGTATAATGCATTTCGCTTTTCATCATCAACCGTATTTAATGCCTGCTGATATAAATTATCGTACGTAGTATTTTTAAAATGCGTGTAATTTGGTCCGTTTGGCGTAAAGTTGTTGCTGTAAAATAACGACAGATAATTCTCTGCATCAGGATAATCGGCAATCCAACTTCCTCTGAAAAACGACAGTTTATTGGTAGCAATAGCTTGGCGAAGTGTACTTGGCGGCATTACATCAATCTTAACTTTAATTCCCAATCGTTCCCATTCGCGCTGTAAATATTCGGCAATATCCAAATACGTATTGTTGGTACTTAAGGTAATTTCAATGGGTAATTTATGGTTTTTCTTCACTTCATTAATCAGTTCTTTTGCTTTGGTTGGATTATACAAAGGATCTTTAGTCTGCTGAAAACCAGGTAACCCGTTAGGAATCATTCCGTTTACTTTTCCGTCACCCATACCGTTTCGCAGATAGGCAACCAATTTTTTTCGATCGAACCCATGGTTTAATGCTTTGCGAATTCGAATATCGCTCATCAACGGATCATTCATATTAAAACCCAAATATTCGGTATTCAAATACGGTCCCGTAAGCATCTCTATTTTGTCTTGATATTTATCTTGCAGTTTTCCGTTAGGTTGCAATAATTCATCTTTATATGAAGGATCTAACCCAGAAATCATATCAATTTTTCCTTGAATAAACTGCATAAAACCGCTTTGTTTATCGGGCAGAAAAGTAATCGCGATGCTTTCTAAATAGGGCAATCTTTTTCCCGATAAATCTTTTTCATGATAATTAGGATTTTTTCTTAAAACCAATTTCACATTTTCTTCCCAAATTTTAAACTGAAAAGGTCCGGTTCCAATAGGATTCGATCTAAAATCAATCGATTTGTCTTCGGTAATTTCTTTAGGAACAACCGACGCGTATTTCATTGAAAGCAGACTTAAAAAAGCAGGAAACGGATTTTTTAAATCGATCTTAAAAACCGAATCATTTACCGCTTTATAACTGTTCACATGCTGAAAAACCCATGTTCCAGGCGATGCTAAATCTTCACTCAACACGCGGTTAAAGCTGTATTCAAAATCGTAAGCGGTAACTAATCGGGTACTGTCTTTTCCAAAATTTTTATGCTTGTGAAAGTACACATCTTTGCGAAGGATAAATTCGTATTGCATTCCATTTTCTGAAATTACCCAGCTTTTCGCAATATCGGGCGCAACGTGTAGTGAATCATCTAATTGAACCAAACCGTTAAATAACTGCGTACAAGGCCATATAATAGCCATATTTCGTGCAAAAGCAGGATCTAATGTCTGAATATTTGCACTTTCGTTGTATCTAAATACATCGGTCTCACTAAATGCACGTTCTTTTTTAACGCAACCAACTAAAAATAAAACACTTATAAATAAAAGAAGTGAACCAAACCTATATTTCATCAAACCAAAATTTGTTCGTAAATTTGCCAATTGCCAACCGCAGTTATGCAGTTAGTAAAGATAAATGAATTTTTACACTACTTGTAGTTATGATTATGGAAAACAGAAAAAAAGTAGCGTTTTATACCTTGGGATGCAAACTGAATTTTTCAGAAACATCTACTATTGCCCGCAGTTTTAACGATGAAGGATTTGATCGTGTTGATTTTGAGGAAACTGCAGATATTTATGTGATAAATACTTGTTCGGTGACCGAAAATGCCGATAAACAGTTTAAACAGATTGTAAAAAAAGCATTAAAAAACAACGATAAAGCTTTTGTTGCTGCTGTGGGTTGTTATGCCCAGTTAAAACCTGAAGAATTAGCTGCTGTTGACGGCGTTGATTTGGTTTTGGGTGCTACCGAAAAATTTAAAATTACCGATTATATAAACGATCTTTCTAAAAATGATATGGGCGAAATTCATTCTTGCGAGATTGAAGAAGCCGATTTTTATGTAGGAAGTTATTCTATTGGCGACAGAACCCGAGCGTTTTTAAAGGTTCAAGACGGTTGCGATTACAAATGTACCTATTGTACCATTCCTTTGGCGCGCGGAATTTCTCGTTCTGATACAATGGAAAACGTAATGAAAAACGCCAAAGAAATTTCTCAAAAAGGCATTAAAGAAATCGTACTTACTGGCGTAAATGTTGGCGATTATGGTAAAGGCGAGTTTGGAAACAAAAAGCACGAGCATACTTTTTTCGATTTGGTTCAGGCTTTAGATACAGTCGAAGGCATTGAACGTTTGCGAATTTCGTCTATAGAACCCAACCTTTTAAAGAACGAAACCATTGAATTTGTGTCGAAAAGTAAAACCTTTGTGCCGCATTTTCATATTCCGTTACAATCTGGATCGAACACTATTTTAAAGAAAATGAAACGTCGTTATTTGCGAGAATTGTATGCAGAACGTGTGGCAAAAATTCGAGAAGTAATGTCAAATGCCTGTATTGGCGTTGATGTTATTGTTGGATTTCCTGGCGAAACAGACGAATTATTTTTAGAAACTTATAATTTCTTAAGCGATTTAGATATTTCGTATTTACACGTTTTCACTTATTCTGAACGTGATAATACCGAAGCTGTAGATTTTGATGGAATAGTTCCTGCTAATGTTCGATCTAAACGCAGTAAAATGTTACGAGGATTGTCGGTAAAAAAACGCCGAGCTTTTTACGAAAAAGAGTTAAACACAAACCACACCGTTTTGTTTGAAAGCGAAAATAAAGAAGGTTACATTCACGGATTCACCGAAAATTACGTAAAAGTAAAAACCCCTTGGAATCCTGATTTAGTAAACACCCTACACGATATTACCCTAACAAAAATTGATGAAGACGGCTTGGTTCGATTCAGTTTTATTAAAGAATTGGTATAATATTCACAACTCCTGCATTCGTAGGAGTTTTTTTATGCTTAATTTGGGCAATCCCTTCCGCTTCCGCTACAGGTCGGGCTTTCGCGAGTCGCTTTTGTTGCGTGCTTAACTAAACCTTTCAGTCAACATACATTCGCCAGTTCTAATTAAATTTAAGTACATAAAACACAACAAAGAGCTCCAACAAACGCTCAATCCCTATTGCGGTTTAGACCTGCAAGGTTTTAAAAACCTTGTAGGTCTAAAAAGACAAAAATCTGTGAACATCTGTTTTATTTGTGGTGAAAACGTTTAAAGTTTAAGGTTCGATTTTTAGTATCAATTTATTCAGTTTTAAAAATAAATTGCTCCAGACTTTAGCCCAATCTAAATAAGCAATAAATAACTGGCTTTAGCCAAACTTTTATCTGTATAATATTGTATGTTGGGGTATTAGTTGGGTAAAGAAGATGCTTATTAAATCAGATCAAGCGCAAAAGTTGGGGATTAACCAAAAAGATTAGATAATCTGAATAAGAAAAAGTCGATTTTTCTAACTTCTCTAAACTGACTTCTGAATGATTTAAATCTGTGCACATCCGTGTAATCTGTGGCGAAAACATTTAAAGTTTAAGGTTTAAAGTTCGATGTCGAGCGTTGTTTATTCAGTTTGAAAAATCTGTGAACATCTGTGTAATCTGTGGAGAAAACATTTAAAGTTTAAGGTTTAAGGTTTAAGGTTCAAGGTTCAAAGTTAGATGTTAGCTTCGGGGTGTGAGATATTTATGTTTTAAATTTTAAAATAAATCTGTGAAGATCTGTGTAATCTGTGGTAAAAAAATACCCCGCTCGTATAAAAAAAGAAAGCCTGTCTTGAAAAAGACAGGCTTCACTAAAAAAAGGCGGCGACATACTCTCCCACATTAAAATGCAG
>JBEBXO010000110.1:0-4239 GCA_040391585.1 Paenimyroides ummariense
TTGAGTAATGAAAAAAATCTGTGCATCTGTGGGCATTCTATAATGCACTACGGGTTTAAGATAGTAAAATTTTAGAAAACAACAACAACAACAACAACAACAACAACAGGAAAACCCTAACATTGCGTTGAAATTAAACGATACTTATCCATAGCGCATTATCTGTGTATATGTAACAAACTAAAAACCAATGTAGTTGTTTTTTTTTACCACAAAGGTTCTGTATTTACTGTTGAACAAATTTTAGGTTACATAGTTTTTTTATCTTGAAAAATAAGTAGAGCTTGACTATGTGTTTTATCAATGATAAAAACTACTATACCTATTGTTGCTTATATCTTGCCAATAAATAGTTAAACAACTATGTTTTTTATTGTGTTTTAAAAACATATAAGTGTGTGTATCTGTGGCTATTTAATAAAAATGAGCCCACGCGTTGTATATACAATGTGCATTTAGTGAGTGTTGCCAGCAAACTCACCCTACGGGTGTACAAGCACCCTCGTTATTGTATTTTTAAGCTGTAATAAGTTCTATTCCCGCCTTATCTGCCTTGTATTTTATTTTTGTCATGAGGTTATGATAACTCCAATTCCTTAACACAAATTCTTCTGTTTTAGCCACCTCTATTTTCTCCTGCATATCCAGCAAGATCAAAGTACCTGCCCGATGCTGTACACAGAAATCTATCAGTCTTTTACTGTAAAGGTGTAAACGGTTGTTTACATAGTTGTCTTCTGCTTTTCTTAACTTCTCTGTAGCCTTTAATTTTCTTTTGATTCCTTTGTCCGAGCGGCAGTAATTAGCACCTATACGCACACGTTCCATTGATTTCTGGATAGCCAGCCTTCTGTAAAGAAACTCTTCCTGGGTACCAATGGTTAAACGGGCTTTTCCAATTTTTACAACCAACGGATATTCCAACGAAAGCGACGCTTCTGCAACAACTTCTATGTTCAGATTATTATCTTCCTTCTGTATTTCAAATACCGGCAGCCAGAAGATTTTACCGTCCTGTAACTTGATATGTGAGGTACAAAGTTTCACTTCGCCAGCAACCACCTGTTCCAACAACTTTCGTTTGTCTGTAAAATCTTTTCCCAAATACGTATAGAACGGAATGGAAAACAACCGGAAACAAAAGGCCCTTTTATCTGCATTGTACGAAAACCCGCCAATACCTTCCAGTCCAAAAGGGAATGCCATATTCCTCTTAAAACTCTTAACAGAAGATTCTCCTCTCCTATATCCTTCAATATCTTTTTTAAAGGAAGAAAGCAATGCGTTGTTCAAACAAGACAGTATGTTTGTGGGAATTTCACCTTTAAAACGATCGGATACCACACGATAAGTAGTGTTTATACGCGATCGCTGCAACATACCCGCTGCGTCTTTTTTTTCATCGGCGAGTTTGTACTTGATTCCGTCAGACAGATAAAAGAACTCGCGAATCATTTCCTGTACATACAGATGCGACACAATAAGGTTGGCTGCCCTATAGCACCTGTTCTGCCATCTGTACAAGGTATCCAGCGCTTCCTTGCGTTCTGCCTGCGTAGGGAGATCGACTACAATCTGTATTTTTCGGGTCAATTTCATGGTTGATGTTGCCATAATCATACTGTTATAATGCTTTCTGCTGATACTGCATCAATTTATATCCCGCCATAAATTCATCGTGTACTTCTTTTTGGGAAATATTAAGCTCGCTGGCGATGGCTGCAAAGGAAAACTTCTTTTCGAACCGGAGGTTTAACACTGCAGACTGCCTTTCGTTGATGCTTTTTTGTTCTTCTGGCTTTGTAGCCCCTATTTGTTTTTTTTCAAGGACATTGTACTTATCAACAATATTTTTAAGGTCTTCGATGGCCCGCTTTACCTGGTTCGATGTTTCCTTGATGCCTTTACCAGTTACCTGCGCAATTGCCTTGTACCTGAAACCGTATTTTAAGCAAAGCTGTATCAGGTGTCTTCTTTCAGAGCTTATCAAAGGCAGTGCCTTGTTTACCAGATCAAATAAACGCTGCTGCTCTTCTTGATCTTTTAAATTTTCAATAACATCTGCCGGATCGTAACCTGCCAGATAG
The DNA here is from genome assembly GCA_040391585.1 of Paenimyroides ummariense. Classification (GTDB taxonomy): domain Bacteria; phylum Bacteroidota; class Bacteroidia; order Flavobacteriales; family Flavobacteriaceae; genus Flavobacterium; species Flavobacterium ummariense_A. The sequence continues at coordinate 2,088 of JBEBXO010000110.1, forward strand.
TTTCCATAATTTTCGTAGCTCTCAAACGATCGTACGGTTGTTTTAAAAAATTTGTTGCGCGGTTTGGAATAGTGCGAATAACAACTGTGTTTCATTACATATCGCAGAAAAAAAAAGATATGCATGGGATCTTCTACCTTTTCGCGGTATTCCCATAATTTTAAAAAAGCATCCTGTACCAGATTTTCTACAACAAAATCATCATCGAGTATCTGTCTGCCCAACCAAAAGATCCTTCTGCTGTATTGGGCATGAATGTTTTCTAAAGCAGCGGGATCACTGTTTTTTAATAATTCAAAATTCTTTTCAAGCATAATAGGGGTGGTTTTAATTATCCTTTTCTCTGATGGTATACTTTCTTCATTTGTAGCGCAAAAGTAAAAAGACAGCTGAATCTGGTTCTAATAAATTTAATCTTCAATCAAAATCTAATAGAAATATTTCGAATTTCATTCTCCATAATTCGTGATTGATACATTTCGGTTTCTCTGTATTTTACGTCCAGCCTTTATTTTATAGCTTGGGAAGCCGTGAATCTTCGATTTGTGATCAAAAGAAGCAACTGCAAGCCTTTCCAAAAGAATATATTTACTATTTTGGTCTAAGGCGAAGTAATCATGAGAACAAAAACAAAATAGAAACGCTCGAATAAAAATCTTTTTTCTTTATATGATTAATAATCTATTTTACTTTTTGAAATCATGAACCTTCGATTTCTTACCTCACTTCAAAACGGTTAAACTCTTCCTCGTTCACTAGCTGATCAAATTTATTCATTCTCTTATATTTAATCCGTTTGATGTAATTATTTCCATCACATAGAAACATAGATTTTTTCTTATGTTTTTAAAAGATTATGATAGACGTTTTACTTTTCGCATAGCAAACTATGTGAAAAACAGTATTATTTTCTATCACATATTTACCAATTAGTGATAATTCTATGCGTCTATGTAGTTAATTTTATTTATTTTGAATTACACCCAACGGGTTTATATTTAATAATAATGTATTCATGAATCTTTGATTTCGCTACGCTCAAACAGACATTTTGTTCTTAACGTGTAAAAACATTCATCGCTTCACGGCTTTTTTATAATGTCGGTTTTTAGATCCTCCTAATTAGTCTATTCCCTTTTCAATCAAAATGCCAATGTTGAACAAATGCAGAATTAAAAGCATTTTTATAAATGGTTTTTTGTTTTATGTTTTTTATTTGTTATCTTTAACTGTTTTTACTTCCTAAAACACCCATTTTTACTTTTTTGAATTTTTCGTTTTTTTCTGACTAAATTGAAATATTTAGAATAATTTTCTGTTTTTGTGTAAAATTTCAGAAAATGTGTTTCATGCACTATCTATGCCTTTACTATGCTTTATCTACTTAGTATCCTCCTACCTGCGTATTTAGAAAATCTTTCGGTGACCCGTCCTAAAATAACTATACATATTTTTAATTAAATCCTGTTATAGTTATACATTATTAGATCTTAATCCTAAACTTACTATACAAGGGAGTTTACCTTGCGGTTTGCGACCAAAAGAAAAAAGATAGCTGAATCTGGTTTTAATAAATTTAATCTTCAATCAAAATCTAATAGAAAAATCTCGAATTTCATTCTCCATAATTCGTAATTAATTCATTTCGGTTTTTCTCTTCTTTGATGCACCAAATAAGCAAAGTGCTTTATGGCGGTCAAGCTTTTAACGGTCAAAATCTTGTTTGCTGCCTAGTCCATCGGAACGATCGCTCCGCGACCCGATGTTCCTTAACGCCAACTTCACCGTTTTGACGCTCGTTTAAAACTTAATACCGCTGGTATAAAGTCCATCTCTGTTCTCAATCGAAATCCTTGTATCGGTACAGTACTATCGTTTCGACCTAATGGCGCTTTGATCCTCCGCATTAATCTATTAACTTTTTTAAATCAAAATTCGGATTTTAAAACCGACATTATTTTTTAAGCGAGTGTCAAATAGGCGAAATTTCCGTGAAAAGAAATGCTGTTTATTCGAGCGTTTACATTTTGTTTTAGTTCTCATGAATGCTGCACTTACGTTTGCATTTGGAGCGTAGCGAGTTTATTTGTTTTAGGAAATAAGACTTTATTTGACCGTTGAAAAAATAGAGTCTTGATCTTTTGTAACTTTT
>JBEBXO010000111.1:0-4238 GCA_040391585.1 Paenimyroides ummariense
TGAAAAAGACAGGCTTTCTTTTTTATAGGTGCGGCGCAGTTCTCCGCCCCCGGCGGATCGGATCGCCGCCTTTTTTAGAAACCCTTCATTGAAAATGAATGTTTTTTTGTTTTTTTACTATGTACCCTTCGCTTCGTTCGGGTGGTGAGTCTCTATGGTTGACGGATGTTCACAGATTTTTTAACCTGAACAAGCAACGCACAAGATCGAACTTTAAACTTTAAACATTTTACCACAGATTACACAGATGTTCATTGATTTTTTTAAGCTGAACATCTCACATCTGACATCTTGCATCTAACATCTTGCATCTACCTCTTACATCTAAAAGGTTCTAAAAGCCTTTCACGGGTATAAAGCAATAGGGATTGAGCGTTTGTGGGAGCTCTTTGTTGTGTTTTATGTACTTAAATTTATTTTGGAATTCGGGAATGTATATTAACTGTAAGGTTTAGTTAAGCACGCAACAAAAGCGACTCGCGAAAGCCAGACCTGTAGCGTAAGCGGAAGGGATTGCCTAAATAAATAATAAAAAAAAACTCTTACTACACGTAAGAGCTTAATTTATGGAATTACACTTTTAAATTTTGTCGAGAATTCTTTCTAATGCCATTCCTCGAGATCCTTTTATTAATATGAGTTCCTGTTGAATAGGGGTCGTAATTAAATGATTGAAAAAATCATCTATGTTGCTAAAATAATGAACAAAGTTATTTTGTATTTTGACTTTATAAAAATGTTCGCCAATAAAAATGGTAGGAATTTCGCTTTCTATGGCTTGTTTAATAGTTTGTAGGTGTTCGTTTTCTGATTGATTTCCTAATTCAAACATATCTCCTAAAATCATTAATTTAGAAAGATTTTCTAACTGATTAAAATTTTCTATTGCAACCTGCATACTGCTTGGATTAGCGTTGTAAGCATCTAACAAAATATTTTTATCGTTTATTTTTGTCCATTGTGAACGATTGTTTTGCGGTGTGTAGTTTTCGATAGCGTTTTTAATATTTTCCAACGAAATATTAAAATATAAACCAATGCTTACAGCGTATGCAATGTTTGGGATGTTGTACAAGCCGGTTAGATTCGATTTTATTTCAATGTTGTCAATTTCAAGCGTTGCCATAGGTTGTGCAAATGCCTTTGTAATTTGGATATTAGCAGATGTGTTGTTTTGTGTTGAGAAACCAAAACGACTGATTTGTGCGGTTTTGTTTTGCTGAATGACATCATCAAAATTCACAAAAGCTGTTTTGTGGTTGCTTGTTAAATAATCGTACATTTCGCTTTTACCCTTAATTACGCCTTCTACACCACCAAAACCTTCTAAATGCGCTCGACCAAAATTGGTAATAAAGCCAAAATCGGGTTGAGCAATTGAACATAAAAGTTCAATTTCTTTTTGATGGTTGGCACCCATTTCTATAATTGCCAGATCGGTATCTTCGGTTAAGCGTAGCAATGTTAAGGGTACACCAATATGGTTGTTTAAGTTTCCAATGGTTGCTATAGTGTTGTATTTGGTGCTTAAAACGGCATGCAGTAATTCTTTACTTGTAGTTTTACCATTGCTTCCTGTGAGTGCAATTATGGGCAAACCAATGTGAAATCTGTGATAAGCAGCTAAATCTTGTAATGTTTTAAGAACATCGTCAACAACAATGAGTTTGTTGTTTTCTAATTTTTTTAAATTTTTATCGTCTACTACTGCATAAGCAGCTCCGTTTTCAAGAGCTTGCAAAGCAAATTCGTTGGCGTTAAAATTGGCTCCTTTCAGAGCAAAAAAAATACTGTTTTCTGCAATGTTTCTAGTATCGGTACTAACGCCGTTACATTGACTGTATATAGAATGAAGTTCGAATGGTCCCATAAAGAATTAAGTCTTTTTTTTTGACTTTTACTAATGCTGCAAATTTAAAACTATTTTTTGATACAATTTTAAACTATCTGACACATCGTTTTAAAAAGAAAAACAGTCCTAAATTATTGATTAATTAAGAACTGTTTCGATTTTAATTTGTTGATTATTATTTTAAACTACCAACCATTTCTTCGGGTTTTACCCATTCGTCAAATTCTTCGGAAGTTACATAGCCCAAAGCAATTGCGGTTTCTTTTAGTGTGGAATTATTTTTATGTGCAGTTTGTGCAATTTCGGCTGCTTTGTAGTATCCTATTTTAGTATTTAGGGCGGTTACCAGCATTAGCGAATTATTTACCAATTCTTGTATTCTATCGTAGTTTGGTTCAATTCCTTGTGCACAATGTATATCAAACGAAACACAGGCATCGCCCAATAAACGAGCCGATTGTAAGAAATTAGCTGCCATTAAGGGTTTAAAAACGTTTAATTCGTAATGACCTTGGGTTCCGCCAATAGTAATGGCTACATCGTTACCCATAACTTGCGCTGCAACCATTGTTAAAGCTTCGCATTGTGTTGGGTTTACTTTTCCGGGCATTATAGAAGATCCTGGTTCGTTTTCTGGTATTAATATTTCCCCGATACCAGAGCGTGGACCAGATGCCAGCATACGAATATCGTTTGAAATTTTATTTAAGGACACCGCTAACTGTTTTAAGGCTCCGTGCGTTTCTACAATAGCATCATGAGCAGCCAAAGCTTCAAATTTATTTTCTGCTGTTACAAATGGATGTCCTGTAAATTCTGCAATATATTTAGCAACTAAAACATCGTAACCTTTTGGCGTATTTAAGCCAGTACCAACTGCTGTTCCACCTAAAGCGACTTCCGATAAATGGCTCAATGTATTTTTTACTGCTTTAATTCCGTAATTTAATTGTGCCACATAACCAGATAATTCCTGACCTAATGTTAACGGAGTAGCATCCATTAAATGCGTTCTACCAATTTTAACCACATTCATAAAATCTGCAGCTTTCTTTGCCAATGTATCGCGTAGTTGTTCAACACCTGGAATTGTAATTTCTACCACAGCTTTGTAGGCTGAGATGTGCATTCCGGTAGGGTAGGTATCGTTTGATGATTGTGATTTATTAACATCGTCGTTTGCTTTTAGAACAGGTTCACCTTCTCCAATTTTAAAACCAGCTAAAACTTGAGCTCGATTGGCAATAACTTCGTTTACATTCATGTTTGATTGTGTTCCAGAGCCTGTTTGCCAAATAACCAAAGGGAACTGATCGTTTAGCTGGTCTGCTAAAATTTCATCGCAAACAGTAGCAATAGCATCTCGTTTTTCAATAGGTAAAACACCTAAATCATAATTTGCGTAAGCTGCAGCTTTTTTTAAGTAAGCAAATCCTTTAATAATTTCTAAAGGCATAGATGCGGCATGCCCAATTTTAAAGTTATTGCGAGAGCGTTCTGTTTGCGCGCCCCAATATTTATCGGCTGGCACTTTTACCTCGCCCATAGTATCGGTTTCTATTCTATAATCCATTTTATGTTATTTATAATTGATATAAATAAAGGTACGAAAAATATTGATTTAATTGTTGGTATTGATATTTTTTAGAAGAAATTATGGTTTTTGTTTGGGTAGTTAAAGTTTCGTTATATCTTTGTAAACGTATACACAAAAAATTCCGGAATCATGTTTGAATTTCAACAATTTATAGCTTTTATGATTGGTCTTACTGTTATGACCATGGGCTTTTGGTTAATGTTTTTCCTTGTTAGCTTTGTTTTTTACTGGGCAACAGGCGGAGCGATTGATTTAATCAAAGAGAAAAAAGCTAAAAAAGAAGAAGCATAATAAATTTATGTAAAGTAAAAAAAATCCTTTTCAGTAATGAGAAGGATTTTTTTATATAAAAAAAACGCTTTCAGAAGAAAGCGTTTAACTTTTAAAATAAACTTGTTACAAGGTCAATCAAAGTTTGTCCGATTAATAATAATAAATAAAACATAAGCCTTAAAAGTTTTTAGTTTATAGTATTGTTTGTGTTCTCTAATTTTCCTTCTGAATTAAATCTATAATAGTTTTTACCATTATTATTTATATTCACATTCCAAAAATGGCGGTTATCATTTCCGTTGATCTTGACCATTTGATTATCAGTTATGTAAATTTTTATACGAACTTTAGAATCTTCTGTAAAATCGTTTAAAGTTGTTAAAACTGAATTTGAAAGGACTAAAGTATCACTTTTTATTGAATAATCATAATTTAGTGTGTTACTAAATTTAGTTGCTTCGATTTGAATGTTGTATTTGCTTAAAGATTTAAGATTCAGATCTTTATTGTTGAAAA
>JBEBXO010000112.1:0-4074 GCA_040391585.1 Paenimyroides ummariense
AAATGATCGAAACAAAAATTACAGGCGAATCGCTTTTTAACGATGGTGTTGCCGTAGTAATGTTTGCCGTTGTGTTAAAAATGGCAACCGATGTTGAGTTTGAAGCCACCTTCGGATCGATCTCTAAACTGTTTTTACTGGAAGCTGGCGGCGGAATTCTGTTAGGTGCACTTTTAGGTTTTACAGCAAGCAACGTAATGAAAAAAATCGATGATTATAAAGTATCGGTACTTATTACGCTATCTATTGTTATGGGCGGATTTTTAATTGCAAAAGAACTGCATTTTTCATCGCCTTTAGCTATGGTTATTGCCGGATTAATCATTGGAAATTATGGCAAAGCTGCTGCAATGAGCGAAACTACACGCGATTATGTAAGTAAGTTTTGGGAACTGATTGATGAAATTTTAAATGCCATTTTATTCTTATTCATAGGATTTGAATTATTGATGTTACCCGATTTACAGGAACAATTACTGTTAGGTGTTGTGGCAATCTTTATTTGTTTGCTGGCACGTACGTTAGCGATTTTTATACCGGCAAGCACCATATTGCGAAAAAATACCTACTCAAAAGGTTCGTTAACAACCATGGTTTGGGGTGGAATTCGTGGCGGTGTGTCTATTGCGTTGGTAATGAGCATACCTAATTCGGTAGGTGACATTAAAGATGTTTTGCTGGAAGTTACCTATATCGTGGTTCTGTTTTCTATTGTTGTTCAGGGATTAACAGTTGGTAGAGTAGCCAAAAAAGTTCTAACAAACGATGAGCCTTCTGATGTTAAAGAAGCAGCATAAAAAGAAAACAGCAACCATTTCGGTTGCTGTTTTTAATTATACCAATCCTGCACGTTTTAGCAGTGCATTTGGTGATGGTTCTTGTCCGCGGAATTTTTTATAGAGCGTCATTGGGTGCTCTGTTCCGCCTTGCGATAAAACAAAATCTTTAAACTTGGTTGCAATTTCTTTATTAAAAATACCGTGTTGTTTAAAATAGTCAAACGCATCGGCATCCAATACTTCTGCCCATTTATAGGAATAATAGCCAGATGAATAACCACCTGCAAAAATATGCGAAAAAGCAGTACTCATAGCGTTTTCTGCCACATCAGGATACAATTGCGTAGATTGGAATTCTTGATTTTCAAAATCTTTTAAACTATTTATATCGTTAGGATTTTTAGTATGCCATGCCATATCTAACAAACCAAAACTCAATTGACGCAGAGTTGCCATTCCCTCTAAAAAGTTGGCACTTTCTTTTATTTTATCGATGTAAATTTGTGGAATCGTTTCTCCTGTTTCGTAATGTTTGGCAAACAAAGCCAAAGTTTCAGGTTCGTACACCCAGTTTTCCATAATCTGACTTGGAAGTTCTACAAAATCCCAATAAACCGATGTTCCTGATAGTGATGGATACGTGGTGTTTGCTAACATGCCGTGCATTGCATGACCAAATTCGTGAAACAACGTTGTTACTTCATTAAATGTAAGTAACGATGGTTTAGATGAAGTAGGAGGCGTAAAGTTGCAAACAATAGAAATATGTGGTCGTTCGTTCACACTATTTTTAATCCATTGCGATTTGTACGATGTCATCCAAGCACCGTTTCGTTTGCCTTTTCTTGGGAAAAAATCTGTATAAAAAACAGCAACTAAATTTCCTGATTCATCAGTCACTTCAAAGGTTTGAACATCTTCGTGGTATTTATCAATGTTGTGAACTTCGGTAAATGTGAGTCCATATAATTTGTTAGCCACTTCAAAGGCGCCGTTCAATACATTTTCTAATTGAAAGTACGGTTTCAGTACTTCATCGTCCAGATTAAAGCGTTCCTGTTTCAATTTTTCGCTGTAATAACTACCGTCCCATTTTTGTAATTGATCAATTCCATCAAGCTTTTTAGCGTAATCTGTTAATTCCTCAAATTCCTTTTTGGCAGCAGGTTTAGCTTTTTCCAATAATTCATTAAGAAAATTAAAAACCTTCTCCGGATTTTGTGCCATGCGCTCTTCCAACACAAAGTCAGCATGATTTTTATAACCTAATAATTGTGCGCGCTCATTACGCAATTTTACAATTTTTAAAACATTTTTTTCGTTGTTGTAATCGTTTTTTTGAAAACCTTTTTTACCGTTTGCGACAGCGATTTCCTTACGCAATTCTCGATTTTTTGCATAGGTGACAAACGGTAAATAACTTGGGTAATCTAACGTAAAAATCCAACCTTGTTTTTCTTGCTGTTCGGCAAGATTTTTAGCTGCTTCAATAGATCCTTCGGGTAATCCTGCTAAATCTTCTTCGTTGGTAATATGTAACTGATAGGTGTTGGTTTCAGCCAACACATTTTCGTTAAACTTTAGCGAAAGAATCGATAATTGTGCATCAATTTCACGGAGTTTTGTTTTGTCCTCTTCGTTCAATAAAGCTCCATTGCGCACAAAACCTTTGTATGTCTTATCTAACAACGTTTTTTGTTCGGTTGTTAAAGTCGATTGGTCAACAGTGTCATGAACAGCTTTTACCCGAGCAAATAAATCAGGATTTAACGAAATATCATTTCCAAAAGCTGATAATTTAGGTGCTACATTTTGAGCGATCTTTTGTAATTCGTCATTGGTTTCTGCCGAATTCAAATTAAAAAAGATGTTCGAAATACGGTCTAACTGCATGCCCGAAAAAGCCATGGTTTCAATGGCGTTTTTAAAAGTAGGAGCGGTGGTATCAGTGATTATTTGTTGAATTTCCTCTTTAGCATCGGCAATCGCTTGATCAAATGCTGGTTCGTAATCTTGTGTATTGATTTTAGAAAACGGAGCCGTATCAAAATCAGTTAATAATATATTGTTCATAATTCCTTTAAAAATTAAAGTTTAAAATTAAGGATTATATCGTTAATGAAGTATTAAATCGGAAGGGAAATTGAAAATAGGAATAGGGGAAAATAAAATCTCGACTACGCTCGATTTGACAACTTTGTAATTATTGTCAGTTCGAGCGTAGTCGAGAACTAAATAAAACCGTTGGGTGTAATTATTTCCACCACATAGAAACATAGATTTTCTTATGTTTTTAAAAGATTATAATAGACGTTTTACTTTTCGCATAGTAAAACTATGTGAAAATAGTATTATTTTCTATCCCATCTTTACCAATTAGTTATAATTCTATGCGTCTATGTGGTTAATCTTTTATTTATTTTGAGTTACACCCATTGGGTTAAATAAACTAATTTTTATTTATTTCAAACTTTCAGCCGCTTTTAAAACAGCTGCTTTTAAACCTAATTTGTAATCGATCATTTTTTGCAACAATTCAGCATTTTGACTTGCTAAAATTTGAACTGCCAACAAACCAGCATTTTTCGCTCCGTTTAATGCTACTGTTGCTACAGGAACACCACCCGGCATTTGTAGAATTGATAAAACAGAATCCCAACCATCAATAGAATTGCTTGATTTTACGGGAACGCCAATCACAGGCAACGGACTCATACTGGCAACCATTCCCGGTAAATGTGCGGCACCACCTGCACCAGCAATAATTACATTGATACCGATTTTATGTGCGTTGGTAGAAAAATCGACTAATTTTTCAGGAGTTCTGTGTGCGGAAACAATATCAACATGTGTTTCTACGCCAAATTCTTTTAATATATCTATGGCTTGTTGCATTACCGGCATATCCGAAATGCTGCCCATTACTACTGCTACTTTCATTTTTGTTTATTTTTTTCTATTATCCTGCAAGGTCTTTAAGACCTTGTAGGTATCGCTTCATTTTAAATCATAGCTACAAGGTTATGAAAACCTTGCAGCAAATTAAAATTTACACATTAAACTTAATACTTAATACAATGATCTTAATTCTATTTACTAATCACTCTAATCGTTTCCTTAACCTCTTGTGCCACTTTACGTGCTTCGGTCATATCTGCATTAACAATGGTAACGTGCCCCATTTTACGGAACGGACGTGTTTCGCGTTTTCCGTAAATGTGTGGAGTTACACCATCAATCGCCATGATTTTTTCGATATTTTCATAAACAACCTGACCCGAAAAACCTTCTTCGC
>JBEBXO010000113.1:0-3860 GCA_040391585.1 Paenimyroides ummariense
CTGGAACTTATCTGGTTAAAATAGAAACAGCCAAAGCATCGCAGTTTGTGAAGGTTGTTAAGAAATAACCATACTCATTTAAGAAAAATGCCACTGTAACAGGTGGCATTTTTTATTTACAGGGCTGTGAAATGGTTAACTGGTGAATTGTTGAATTTTTCAGATTTGAGATGTGAGATTTGAGACTGTTTCTAGGAGAAGTTGTGTTGAACCGTTGAACTGTTGATCCCGCATCCGGGACAAGTTGTGTTATAAAGCTAGATAGCTAAAAAGTGAAATAGTGATAAAGGTAATTTGTCTTGAAGAGTTATTCGTTTATTCGGTAAACTGATGAATTGGTTAATTGTTGAACTGTTTAACCGACGAGTTGTTATAAAGCTAGATAGTTAGAAAAGGAAATGGTTATAAGGGGAGTTTGTGTTGAATCGTTGATCTGTTAAACCGTTTAACTGATGATCCTGTTTCCAAGACAAGTTTTGTTAGAAAGCTAGATAGCTAGAAGGTGAAATAGTTATAAACGTAATTTGTCTTGAAGAGTTATTTGTTTTTACCACATAGATACAGTAGATCTTATTAAATGTAGAAAAGATTAAATAGTTTTTCAACAAGTTGAAAACATATAGCATACTTTTACCTATATGGATTCTCGCTTAGCTTGATCTTTTAACGGTTCTCGATACAACATTTTTTCACTGCGTTGCAAAATGTCGGACTGACGATACACAAACTTCGTCACTTCGAGTACGAAACGAAGTGGAGTGTATCGGGAAGTTTCAATCAGTTCGAAAATCACTTTACGAGTTCTCGATACAACATTTCTTCACTGCGTTGCAAAATGTCACTCTTTTAGGTGTTTCTAATTTAATATTGACAGTTTGAAATAAATCTAGTTGAATACTATGCGATAAGTATCCTCCATCGCCAAGCAGCACACAAGCAGACATTTGTTGTTTTATGTTTTTTAAAAAATGAACATCATGGACTTCTGTTTTTGTAATATCCAAAGAATGAAAAATTCCATTTATAAAACAAACTCCATGTAATTTATATCCGTAAAACCATTTATTTTGAGAAGCACAAAACCCTTTTGAAGGAGCAGTTTCAAACTCATTTGTACGGATTTTAATTCTCCTGTGACGTGCAAATTTACAAATCTCCAACGGCATACTATGTACGATGAAATAATCTTCAAATTCTAAAAACCGAGAGGCTAATTTTGTTCTTACTTCTTCTAAAAATAAAAAAAAATTTTCGTCTTCTTTTATTGAACTAACTTCGCTCAATTAAGTTGGGAATCTGTTGGTTGTCAATCTCTTTAAACAAAGAATTCTCACTATCAATAGACATAAATTCCGCGGTTAAACTCAGTGCAACCACTTCTAAATCAGGCATCTTCTGTATTCTACCAACCTCTGATTTATATTCTAATTTACAATTCAAAGAACTTATAACTTCTAAAACTCTTAAATATTTTCTTACTATATTTGACATGAATATTGGTTTGTTTAGCAACTTCAAGATACTGTATTTCAGCATCTTAACCAATATCTAATCAATGTAATTTTCTAAAAATAATTACACCCAACGGGTTATAATTAAATAGTTTACTACGGTTATTCTTAATAAATTGAACCCCTCTAAACTAAAAATTCATAGGTTTGATTTAGTATTGAAAGTCTGATTTTTAAAACCATATATTAAAGGATTTTTAAGGTTTGTGAACGAATCTGTGAAAATCCTTTAATGCGTGGTAAAATTTTGAAAAAACTGAAAGTCTTGCAGTAAAAGAACAAACGAGGAAAAAAATATAAATAGTAGAGATAAAAAAATTACAATTATAAAAAAAAAAAAAGCAACCCTAAAAAGAGTTGCTTTTGTGACGATGGCAGGATTCAAACCTGCAACCTTCTGAGCCGTAATCAGATGCGCTATTCAGTTGCGCCACATCGCCTTGATGTTTGTATTTAATTTTGTGACGATGGCAGGATTCAAACCTGCAACCTCTTGAGCCGTAATCAAGTGCGCTATTCAGTTGCGCCACATCGCCTTGTTATTGTTTTTAACGGTGCAAATATAGTAGCTTTTTAATACACAAACCAAACATTTTAGTGCTTTTTTTAAATAAAAAACAAATGCAATTTATAAGTTACTTGCTTTTAAGAACTTGTGGTTATTAAAAAAATTAAGTTTGCCATATTTTAAAACTTAAAATATCTTTGAACTTTCATAATTCAGGCAAAAAGTGTTTTCGTATCTTCAATTTTTATTAAAATCTACCAATCAACATGGGGTTCATTCACCTTTTGTTTTTAATTATATTACCAAAGGTTTGTATAAACAAAATGATTTTAAACACATTCCACATAAAACCAATCAATGGTTGTTGCAGTCTGTTAGCTATTTTAAACCTGAAACTATTTGTTTTTTAAACGAAGAATTATCTGTTCTTTCATCAATGCTGCCGCATCACAAAAAAACCGAATTTCCTTCTGCAGATTTAATTATAGATCGGTACACGCCAGAAAATCAACCACGTATTAAGCAAACAATAAAAAACATGAACAATTCTCAATTATTATTGCTTGCCTGCCACAAATACTCCAGATCTTTTTTAAATGAATTACGAAAAAATACCGAAATTACATTAGTGGTTGATTTTTACTATGGCTGTTTAATATCAAAACGTACCGAACAATTAAAACAAAACTTTTTTATCAGATATTAATAGTACATTCTTTTATTCATACGTGCGTCTATACTTTTATCGCCCGGACCCACTAAAAATAAAAACAGAAAACCAATCAAATATAAAAAACCCATTTCGGCTTTACCAAAAATCTGCCATCCGTGTGTTCCTATTGCAACCAACATAGTTATTATTAACGGCACCAAAGCCAAACGGGTGTATAAACCAAATACGAGCAGAATAGAACACAAGATTTCGGCTGAAATTGCTAAAATCAATGACACTTCAGAACCTAATCCTAAAAAATTAAAAAACTGTTCCTTTAAAACGTCGTAATTAACAATTTTAGCCCAACCGTGGTTCACAATCATTAATCCGCCCAAACACAAGCGAAAAACCAGCAGTGCCATACTTAATAGTTTAGGCGATATCTTTGTAGTACTTAACTTCATAATTTTTTATTCCAATTTAATCAATTATAAGTAAACGAACAACTTATTTTTTTAGTGTATATTTACAGAAAGATTATTTATGAAAGTATATACAAAAACTGGCGACAAAGGCACTACTGCATTATTCGGGGGTTCGCGCGTTCCAAAATACCACATACGCATTGAAAGTTACGGAACGGTAGATGAGTTAAACTCATATTTAGGTTTAATTCGCGATCAAGAAATAAACAATATTTACAAAGAACAGCTCATTCATATTCAGGACAAACTTTTTACATTAGGTGCTATTTTGGCTACCGATCCTGAAAAAGCCATCTTAAAAAACGGAAAAGAACGGTTGAACATTCCTAAAATCAATGAAGACGATGTTACTTTTTTAGAGCAGGCAATTGATGAAATGGAAACCCATTTACCACAAATGACTCATTTTGTTTTGCCAGGCGGTCACACAACTGTGTCATATTGTCATATAGCACGTTGTGTTTGTCGCAGAGCCGAACGCTTATCTACCCATTTAAATGACATAGAACCTACCGATGAAATGGTTTTGAAATATTTAAACCGACTTTCTGACTATTTATTTGTGTTGGCACGAAAGTTGACTTTTGATTTGAACGCCCAAGAGGTAAAATGGATACCCGAAAAACAATAAATAGGGTTACAAAACAACAAACGTTCTTTATTTAAAAAGATTTAATGAAAAAAAAATTGCTTTTTTCATT
>JBEBXO010000114.1:0-3650 GCA_040391585.1 Paenimyroides ummariense
ATTCCATAAACTTTTTTGTTTTAAGAAAGATAAGAAAATATCTTTACTCCTCTAATCATTTATATAAAATCAATCTAAAAAATTTTAAAACACCTGCAAAGCAATATGCGCACAGGCTTCGGCATCAGCTAAAGCGTTGTGGTGGCTTTGTAAATGAAAACCTAAATACTGTGAAACGGTGGGTAATTTATGATTGGGTAAATGTGGAAACATCTTTTTTGATGCTCTATAAGTACAAAAAAAGGGACTTTGATGCATTGGCAAATGATATGCCTGCAAAACCGCTTTTAAACAACCTTCATCAAACATACTATTGTGTGCTACCAAAGGCATATTTTTAAGTCGTTTGGATAAATCGAGCCACAGTTCCGGAAATTCGGCTGCATAGTTTGTATCGTTGGCAACCAAACCGTGTACTTGGGTGTTCCAATAACTGTAAAAATTAGGCACTGGTTTTATGAGTTCGTAATACTTATCTACGACCAAACCGTTTTCTACAAATACCAAACCAATACTGCACACACTGCTGCGGTGCTGATTGGCAGTTTCAAAATCTAAAGCTGCAAAGGTGTTCATATTGATTTATTTTAAGAATATAAATTTTAGAGAATCAATTTTACTGTTGATATAATTTCTACACCTTACCTTCCCATTCGTTATAAAACTGTTCTAAAAAACCTTCCATGTACTGGTGGCGATTTTCTGCGAGTTTTTTTCCGGTTTCGGTATTCATTAAATCTTTCAGCAGTAATAATTTTTCATAAAAATGATTAATCGTAGTGCCTTTATGATTTTTATATTCTTCTTTTGTCATTTTTAATTTTGGCTGAATTTCCGGATCATACAATCCGTTGTTTTTGTAACCACCATAATTAAAAGTTCGGGCAATACCAATGGCTCCAATAGCATCTAAACGGTCGGCATCTTGCACAATTTCTAATTCTTTAGAATGAAACGTTCTGTTGAAATTTCCGCCTTTAAACGAAATATTTTCAATGATTTTGACAACATGATCTTTAACTTCATCATTGATACAGATTGATGTCATAAACTCTATTGCCTTTTTTGGACCTATGGTTTCGTCTCCATTATGGAATTTACTGTCGGCAATATCGTGCAACAAAGCTCCTAAAACAACCACCTGTTCATTTGCTTGCTCGGTTTTTAAAAGATTTAAAGCATTGTTGTACACACGCTGAATATGAAACCAATCGTGACCTGCTTCGGCGCCTTCTAATTCTTTTTTAACAAAAGCTATGGTTTGATCTATATAATTCATTTTATGCTTTTAATTATATTGTTTATAAGTTCTCGACTTCGTTCGAACTAACAAATTGCACTTTATATCTCACTTAATCAACATTTACAAAAGATTAAAAAAGCCGATATTTCTATCGGCTTTATATTACTTTATTATTGCTGGTGTTACCCATTTAAAAACGTGCGATTCGTCTGAAATCTTCATACGCTCGGCTAATTTTGCCATACGGTCTGGTAATTTCATCAGATAATCTCTAGCTTTTTCAGCTTCATCGGTAAGGTTATTAATTTTATCAATTTCCCAACGTTTGATCAGCTTGTTTAATATATCAACGTAGTCCATAGATGTGTAAACCCCAATACGCTGTGCCGATTCTGAAAAATTATGAAACGCATCGCCAATGGCTCCGCCCGATTCCCGAATTAAATTTGCCGGCATGGTAATTTTTTTCTTCATCATGTAATGAAAAGCTTTCATCATTTCCGAAGGATCTACTTGAAAAATACGATCAACAAATTCTGAATATGCATGGTGGTGACGCATTTCGTCGCCCGCGATCAGTTTACATATTTTTGATAATTTATGATCGCCATGTTTTTTTGCCAACTGTGCTACACGGTTGTGCGATACATAGGTTGCCAGCTCTTGAAAACTTGTAAAAACGAAATTTTTATAAGGATCGCGATCTGTTCCCGGATCAAAACCATCGTTAATTAAATATTGTGTGGTAACTTCTACTTCGCGCATGTTAACACGCCCAGATAAATACAGATATTTGTTTAACAAATCGCCGTGACGGTTTTCTTCACCTGTCCAGTGGCGTATCCATTTCGCCCATCCGTTTCCGCTACCATCTTCACCTCCCATTTGGTCAACTCCTTCTACATCCATTAACCAAGACTCGTAGGTTGGCAATGCTTCTTCGGTAATGGTATCGCCTACTAAAACCACCCAAAAATCGTAAGGTAATTCTTTGGCGTAAGCTTGTAGTTCACGAACTTCTTCTAGAAAGTTTTCGTTGCGTGAATCGGGTAACATATCTGAAGGCTGCCAGATCTTTTCTACAGGAATTAAATAATTCTGCACAAAAGTATCTATGTTCTTTTCTAAGAACCGCATCACTTCCAATCGAACATTTTGAATTGACATTTTTATTATTTTTATACAACTTTCGTTGTGTTATTTTATGGAAGAAACAATTGCTTCTTCGGTTTTTTGGAATAGTGTAACAAAATCGAAATCGGAAACTTTCATTGCTTCGTGAACTTCAAGTGTTATTGCACTTCCTAACCCCATTGGAAACATTCCGAATCGGAACATCTTCCATGAATTATTTATTGTTAAAGGCACCAAATAGGCATCTGGTGCAAATTTGCAAAGCATTTTCACACCGTTTTCTGAAAAGCGTTTTGGAACTCCGTTTTTAGATCGAGTTCCTTCGGGAAAAATTACTGCTGAACGGTTGTACTTTTGTATGTATTCGCCCAAACCTTTAATAGCTGGTAATGCCTGTTTTGGATCATTACGGTCTATCAAAACCGAACCGCCGTGTTTTAAGTTGTACGATACACTTGGAATCCCTTTACCTAATTCTTTTTTACTTACAAATTTTGGATGTGTTGCCCGCAAAAACCATATAATCGATACAATATCAAACATTGATTGGTGATTTGATACATAAATAATGGGTTTGTCTAACGGCAACTTTTCACGACCTTTTACTGAAAAAGTTGTACCTAAAATATTTGCGCTGCGCATTAAAAACCATTGTAAAACATCTACGCTTTTTTTATGTGCCTGATATCCAAACAAATTCAAACAAATCCATTGTATCGGATGAAAAAGCAATAAGCTCAAGCTCAAGAACAAATAATATACAATACTTACAGGATAAGATAAGATTTTGTGCACTTTGTGTAATTTATGTACAAATATACGACAAATAAAAAAATCCACCGAGAAACAGTGGATTTTTCTATAAATTACATTAAAAGATTAACAATGTTCGTTGTAGGCTTCTCTTAAATTTTCTGCAATGATTTCAGCCGGATGCCCTTCAATGTGATGGCGCTCTAACATGTGAACCAATTCTCCGTTTTTAAACAACGCCATAGAAGGCGATGACGGTGGAAAAGGAAACATTTTTTCACGTGCTGTATTTACGGCATCTTTATCCACACCGGCAAAAACAGTTACAATGTTTGATGGCTTTTTAGAGTTGTTCAAGCTCATTACCGCTCCCGGACGTGCATTACGAGCCGCACAACCACAAACCGAGTTTACTACTACTAATGTTGTACCTTCTTTTGATAAAGCGTTTTCAACTTCTTCTGATGTATATAATGCTTCAAAACCTGCCGAAGTTAATTCAGCCTGCATTGGTTTTACT
>JBEBXO010000115.1:0-3432 GCA_040391585.1 Paenimyroides ummariense
CTACAACTAACAAACGATATTCATCTGTATTGAACTGATCTTTTGTTTCGGTTTCGGCAAAACCGTTCATTTTAGCTTCGGTTAATTCATTACCGTCCACTGTTTTTTCACCTGAAAAAGCAATGATGATTTTAAATGGATTGCCACGTTCTTTTAGTAACGCTTTAAGTTCATCATAGTATCGAATGGCAGATTCTATACTTTGCGTTACTACCATACCTTTGGCTTTGCCTTTTAAAAGTTTTTTGTTTACCACCTGTTCCATAAAATGGTCGAGCATAATTTCCGCTTTTGCTTTTATGGTACGTTTGTCACGCTCTACAAATGCTTTTAATTTTTTTTGCGCTTTCTTGGTATTGAATTCAGGATTGTCTTCAATTGATTTTTGTAAATGGTAGTAGCTTTTATAGGTGGTGTAATTGGCTAAAACATCTAAAATAAACTTTTCTTCAATGGCTTGTTTCATGGTATATAAATGAAACGGTTTGAATGAGCCATCTTTTTGTTGCGTACCAAAGCGTTCTAAGGTACTGTTTTTAGGTGTAGCCGTAAAAGCAAAATACGAGGCATTGCTACGCATTTTACGTGCTTGCATGGCATTTATTATTAAATCTTGCGCATCAACCTGCCCTTCTTCATTCGCGACCAATTTACCTAGTACTTGGTTCATTTGGTCGGCAGCAGTTCCACCTTGGCTGCTGTGTGCTTCGTCGATAATAATGGCAAAGCGTTTGTCGCCCATTTCATCGATATCCTTTACGATGTGTGGGAATTTTTGTATGGTTGTAATAATGATACGTTTACCTGATTCTAACGAAAGTTTTAAATCTTTAGAAGAAAAGGCTGCACCAATGATGTTTTTAATGTCAGAGAAACTCTTGATGTTATCACGTAGTTGCTTGTCTAAAATTCTACGGTCGGTTACTACAATCACCGAATCAAACATAGGGCGTTGATTTTCATCTTCAATCTCAATTAATTGAAAGGCTGCCCACGTAATGGAATTCGATTTACCAGAACCGGCAGAATGCTGAATTAAATAAGTTTTCCCAACACCGTTTTCCTTTACATCAGCCATTAAATTTTTAACCACTTCTAACTGATGGTAACGAGGGAAAATATAGAACCTTTTAGCCAAAGAATCTTTTTCACTGCCCTCTAACAACATAAAATGTTGAATGATGCTTGCCCAAGAGGTTTTGGTAAAAATTTCTTCCCACAAATAGGCCGTTCTGTGGCCGTTAGGGTTTATGGGATTGCCTTTACCGAAATTGTTTCCTTTATTGAATGGTAAGAAAAACGTATTAGAACCGTCTAATTTAGTGGTCATATAAACCTCATCGGTGTCTACAGCAAAGTGTACCAAACAACGACCGAACTGTAATAAGGGTTGACTGTTATCTCGTGACTTTTTATATTGCTCAATACCATGAACCGCTGCCGTTTGATGCGTCCAAGCGTTTTTCAATTCCATGGTGGCTAATGGAATACCATTTACAAAAAGCACCATATCAATTTCTTCGCCTGGATTCACCGTTGAATAACGCAATTGACGGGTTACTGAAAACTGATTTTTTTGAAAGTTATCTTTAATAGATTCGGCACTACTTGCACTTGGCGCTTCATAGAATAACGTAAAATAGGCGTTATCTACTTCTAACCCTTTTTTAAGAAGTTTTAAAATACCGTCTTTCTTTACTTTACGGTCAAAGCGTTCTAATATCTTTAATTTCCAATCGCTTGAAACTTTTAGTTTTTCAACTTCTTTTGGTTGTGTTTCTTCTAGGAAATCCCAAAAACGTGCTGTATCTAATGCGTACTTTTTATCAAAATTTGAAGGAGATCCGATGTAATAACCTGTTCCTTTCAAATATTGTTTTTGAAGCTCTTGTACACGATCAATGGATATACTTTCAGCTTTTAGTTCTTCCAAGCAATAACCCGTTAACGATTTTTCGATTAACGATTCTAGAGCTTGTTCGTTATATTGTGTTGCCATAAAAAATGGTTTTCATTATTATGTTCTTTTGGGTTAATAGCATTTAACAAACCTTAACTTTCCCCGTAACCACGTTGTTAATTAAGCTTTGTTTGTATTCTTTAAGTTTGGTAATTTGTTCTTGTTTTTGAGTAACGGCTTGGTCTATTTTTCCTGTAACTTCATCCAAATACGCAACGATTTGTTCTTGTTCTTGTATGGGAGGGTAAGCAAAACTTACATTAGCTACTGAATGCAATGATAAGTTATAGATTGTTGAACCAGATAACACAATTGAATAGTAATCTTTAAATGATTTAGAATTTAAAAAATACGAAATAAACTCTTTATTAATATCTTTATTTAAATTAATATAACAAGCACTTTTACCTAACATTACATTTTCGTCATTATAAAATGATACATTTCCTATAGTACCGTTTATAGATAATAAAATTGTTTGTCTGTTTAAAGGTTTTTTATTTAATAAAAATTGTTTTTTGTTAACTAGTTTTGTACTATCATAAATAGTAATCTTATTATCCCCTAAATTATTCCCATTTATAAAATAATATTCTCCACTATCATCGTATTCAGGTGTTCCATGTAATCCATCACCAATTTTTGATGATATAGATTTCATTTTCTTCACCTCCCAATGCGCTGGAATTTCACCAATCCATTCGATACCCGAATCTTTTATTTCGACTTTGCTCAATGCATGTGTTTTAGAAGATGCTTCGACAAGCTCAGCATGACAAGGTATTCCTTTGGTAACGGCTTGATGAATTTTTGCTTGGCGCAGTTCTTTTAGCTTTTCTATTTGTTGCTCTTTGGTTTGCACCAACGCATCTATCTTCGCTGTTTTTTTGTCTAAGAAATTCGCAATGGCTTCTTGTTCGTGGATTGGGGGAATGTAAAATGGAATTTCTTTCATTCTAGGTTTTGATAAATCCCATTGTCCAATTCTTACACCATCAGAAGCCTTAATAAAAAATGGTATAAAAGCATTACTTCTAATTGTTTTAGAAAAATAATCGCCATATAACTTATCTGAAATATCAAAAATATAATAGGCAGGACTTACTATTCCTTCAAAATTTGAATATCCATATGATCCTTGCCAAGCCTTCATTTTATTCATACCAAATTGACCTTTTTTGATATGTTTATACCCACTTAAATCGTCAGGAATAAAATTATGATTTGACTCTTCTGGATCATCTCCCCTTAAAATAACTCCTTTCTCTCTTGTTATTGAAAGTAGAGGTAAATGAGCTTTATTTTTAACAGAATATGGTTTTAGAATATTACCTAATTTACTAATCTCCCAATGCTCAGGAATTTGTCCAATCCAGTCAATACCGCTTTCTTTATAGTGTGTGTATATTTGCATTACTTGTTTTTCTTTTTACGTTCTAGTGTTTTAGCGGTTTGGTCTATAAATTGTACAA
>JBEBXO010000116.1:0-3354 GCA_040391585.1 Paenimyroides ummariense
ACCGTCTAAAAAATAGAGTCTTGACCTTTTTGGTTCGTTTTTGTGTCAAGACAAATCGAAGATTCACAGCTTCCAAGCCGTAAAATAATTCTTGGATGTAAAAATGAACAATAGAAATAATAAAACCGAATGTTTAACTGTAAAAACAGAAACATGATAAAATACCAAAACAAAATCGGATAAAATCCAAAAAAAATCCCCTCTAACACAAGTTGGCGCTTCGCAGAAGGGATCAAGTCAATTAATTATTAACTAACACCACAAAAGTATGAAAAAATTTACTTTTGCAGCACTTGCTGTACCCCTTATGTGGGTGTTGCTACTATTACTACTATTTAGCAACTACAAAATTTATGCACAAGAACGAATGGTTCTTAGTGGCATAGTAAAAAGTGCCGACGGTATGCCTTTAGAAGGAGTAACCGTGTGGCAGAAAGATTCTGACAATGGTACCCAAACCAATGAAACAGGATACTACACACTTCAAGTTAGCAACAGTCTTCCCGTAACCTTTGAATACCTTGGTTACAAAACGCAAACGGTTAAACCGGCAGGCCCTGTACTTAACGTAACCTTGCAGACCGACGATGACCTGCTAGATGAGGTAGTCATAAACGCAGGTTATTACAGCGTGAAAGACAAAGAACGTACGGGAAGCATTTCAAAGATCACCGCAAAGGAAATTGGCCAACAACCAGTTGCCAACCCGCTGGCCGCAATGCAGGGACGTATGGCAGGGGTGAACATTACGCAGAGCAGCGGTACCCCCGGCGGCGGCTTCGATATACAGATCAGGGGGCGCAACAGTTTACGAACCGAGGGTAATGCGCCCCTGTATATCGTTGACGGTGTTCCGTATCAATCGCAGTCGGTTTCAGATGGTAATTTATCTGCTGGTATGTATTCTGCCGGTAATATAAGTCCTTTAAACAGTATTAACCCGAATGATATCGAAAGTATTGAAGTGTTGAAAGATGCCGATGCGACCGCTATTTATGGTTCAAGAGGAAGTAATGGCGTAGTACTTATTACTACAAAGAAAGGTAATGTAGAAAAAACTACCTTTTCTTTTCAATCTACAACCTCAATAAGTACGGTATCTAAATTTATGGAATTAATGAATACCCAAGAATATCTGAAAATGAGAAGAGATGCCTTTGCAAATGATGGTATTACAGAATATCCGGCAAATGCATATGATGTAAATGGAACTTGGGATCAGAATCGATATACCGATTGGCAGAAAGAGTTTATAGGTGGTAAGGCAATTGCTCAAAATACTCAATTTTCAATTGGCGGCGGCGGTGGTCAGACCAATTATTTGTTTAGTGCTTCTAACAGAAAAGAGGGTACAGTGTACATTGGTGATTTTGGTTATAAACGTACTAATTTTTTACTGAATGTGAACCATCGTTCAAGAAATAACAAATTCTTTATGAATATTGTTGTTAACAATAGCAGGCAGGATCATCAGCTTATGGCAAGTGACCCTGTTGCAGATATTTTTTTAGCCCCCAACGCACCTAGCCTCTATGATGAGGAAAAACAACTTAATTGGGAACTCAATACTTTTACAAACCCGCTTGCAAAATTAAATGCTGAATATGTGTCTGAAACAAATGATTTTTTAAGTCAGATAAATGCCGGCTATAATTTGTCTGAAAATTTGAAGATAAGTATGAATGCGGGTTTCACAAAAGGTTTGTTAGATGAATACAGAACAACTCCGTCTTCGTTATATAATCCTGTTTACAAGATTGGAAGTGAATCTTCTATATTGAATAAAGCATACACTACTACAAACAGTTGGGTTTTGGAACCTCAGCTAAATTGGTCTTCGCAATTTGAAAAGGGGAGGGTGGAAATGATTATTGGTGCAACCTTTGAAGAAAAACAAAGAACTTCTATGGCTATAAAGGCTTTAGGTTTTACAACAGATGAATTTATCTTAAATGCTTCAAATGCAAAAGTTCAGCAGGTGATGTATGATAGGGAAAGCTTGTATAGATACGGAGCTGTTTTTGGAAGGTTGAATTATATTCATAATCAGAAATATATTTTTAACCTTACTGGCAGACGAGATGGCTCTAGTCGTTTCGGTGATAATAACCGTTTTGCAAATTTCGGGGCTGTAGGTACAGCGTGGCTGTTTAGTAAAGAAAAGTTTTTTGAAAACAGTTCATGGATTACTTTTGGTAAACTGCGCGCCAGCTACGGCATTACGGGGAGCGATCTAATTGGTGATTACCAATACCTGAATACTTATGGAATTAGTTCTAATAATTATAACGGAGTAATTGGCTTGGAACCAATGAGGTTGTACAATCCAGATTTTAGTTGGGAAACAAATAAAAAATTCGAGATCGCGTTGGAAACAGAATTTTTTAAGGGAAGGATTGCTCCTTCTGTATCATTCTATAAAAATCGTTCTTCAAATCAGCTTGTTGGTATTCCGTTGCCTGGTACAACAGGATTTAGTACGGTACAGGAAAATCTACAGGCTACGGTTGAGAACCGTGGTTGGGAATTTCTTATAAAAACGTTGAATATTGATAAAAAGCAATTTCAGTGGCAAACATATTTTAATTTAAGCGTTCCAAAGAATAAGTTACTTACTTTTCCAAATCTTGCAGAATCAACTTATGCAAACCAATATGAAATTGGTCAACCAATCACGATACGAAAAATGTATAATTATACGGGTATCAATAAAGAAACTGGTTTATATGAAGTAGAAGATGTAAATGCCGATGGTATAATCGATTCAAAAGACAGAACAAGTTTTATAGATATTGGGGTGAAATACCATGGAGGAATTGGTAACAGTATTACATGTAAAAACTGGAAGGTAGACTTCTTATGGCAATTTGTGAAACAGACAGCATATACGCCCGATTTCTTTTCTGCTTATCCAGGAATAAATTATAATCGAGCAAAGCGCTCAACAGATTATTTTACGATCAATAATCCTGATGCGCTCTACCAGATGCCGACTTCTGGTAAAAACAGCCAAGCTGTACAAGCTTATCAAAACTATAAACTTAGTAATGCAGTAGTAATGGATGCTTCTTATATCCGGTTAAAAACGGTACAAATTCAATACTCTTTTAATGTGAGTGCCTTGAAAGGTAATGAGGTATCTGTATATGTACAAGGGTATAATTTATGGACTCTTACAAAATTCTGGGGAAATGATCCAGAAACTGTGGGAGGCTATTTACCAGCGTTACGAACACTGGCACTTGGAATCAATGTAAATCTTTAAAGTAATTTAATTTTTAAATAGTATGAATACAATAAATAAACCCGTAGTGCATTATAGAAAAAGTTGCTCAAAAGATTAAAAATCAGTAT
>JBEBXO010000117.1:0-3261 GCA_040391585.1 Paenimyroides ummariense
AGAATAGCGGTCTCCAAAACCGTTGATGGGGGTTCGAATCCCTCCACCCGTGCACAAAAAAACCAGCTGATTAGCTGGTTTTTGTTTTTATAATCCTAACTGTAATCCGACACTCCAATAGTTTTGATCTGCTGTATTGTTACTAAACACAGGACTTAAATCGTATTTTAATACAATTTTAAAATGGTCTTTGCCTGCATAGGCTGTTAAGCCGTAATGAAAATCATTTACATTCCAATCGCCTTTTTGCTGTTCTGCAATTTTGTAACCATCGGCATTTTCGTATCTGATGAATTGTTTTGAATTGATGTTGTAGCCAACGTATCCACCTATTCCAAAATTGATTCCTTCTTTTGTTGTAAAACGACGGTTTGCTTCGTTATAAGATTTTGTTGTTGTGGTAAAATCTAACGAAACCGGAATGGTTACATACGTATTTCTAAAGTAAGCGTAATTTTTACGAAGCGCTATTGCAGAAGGTGTTGTAACTGTTTGGTTACCCGCTAAAGCAAATACTTTATTCTGCGTGGTTGCCAAGCCGTTGTACTTAAAGCCTAAACCGTAACGAATTCCCCATTTGTTGTTGGTTTTACTGAAAGGTGTGCGTGCTGCAATTCCCCATTCTACATAACTTGAACGCATATAACCAAATTCTGAATTAGCAAATGCACCATTTGTAGCTACGTTGCCTATACCAAACGCTAAATACGGTGTTGTTTTGGTACCGTATTTAACAACAGTATCCATTTGTACGCCCATGGCATAATCGAAAGGTGAGGTTTCTTTGCCCCAATCGTAATCGTAATTTTCTTCGGTTGTTACATTTTCTTCTGCATCATTTTGTTTTATGATGGTTGAGATGATTTGATATGCCTGACTTTCTGAAAGGTTTCCTTGCGCGACTTGTTCTTTAACGACTTCTATTTTTTCTTTTAATGACAAGGTTTCACTTTCGTAGGCTGTTTTTAAAACCTGATTGTTGCTAATAAGTGTTGTAGCATTGGTTTCTTGTGCATAAGTTGCAAAACTGAAAGCTGTTAGGGCGATACATAATAGTTTTTTCATAAATAGTTATTTTATTAATGGGAAAATTAGTTTAAATACAGAACAAAAGAGCAAAGTTTATGCCAATGTTAACATTTTATTTACATTAAATTAAGTACAACGCTTAAATTAAATATGTTTTGATTGGCAAAAGACTTTTTAAATACCTGATTTAAATTATAGGTTGCTTTAATACCTACATTTCTATACCCTACATAACCGCCTACACCGTAAATAAATTGATTGGCGTTGTATTTTGACTGTGTTGATTCAATATATTTTTCACCTTCTTTTTGATATTCCATTTTTTTACTTACTGAAGCATATCCAATGAAACCGCCTAACCCTACATATAAAGACTGACGAGATTTAATGATTGTATTTCCAAAATCATCTGTTTGTCTCTTTGAAAAATCATATTCTAAAAAGTTTTCTAAACGAAAATCTGTCACTAATAAATTTGATTTTTTTAATGGAAAACCAACATCAGTCAATACCGTTTCACCATTTACATTTTCAATAGTTTTATTATTATTTATCTTAAAAGTTTGATAGAACACATCTAATTCGGAATTCCAATACAAACGTGACATATCATTTCCAATGCGTGTTTTTAAACCAAAACCTACTTCAAACCCTGTAAAAGCGCTTTTTTTATTGTAATGATCTTGATCGTTATCAACCTTCATGATATTTTTACTGATACCATATTTTACATAAAACAAAGACTTATTTTCTACCAACTGCTTTTGATAAGCACTCATATCGGTACTGAAATTAATATTGTCTTCGATTTTATTATTAATCAGCACTTTAATTTTATCTTCCTGAATTTTAGTTTCCTCTTCAATTCGTTTGGCATAAAACTCAGCTTTTTCGTTGCGTAACTTATCTGCATCGGCTTTCGTTAATTGGTTGTTTTCTACTTTTTGATCAATTTCGTTTAAATCTTTTTTTAATTTTTCTTTGTTGTTTTTAATGATTAAATCAATATCATACGAAATATCATTTACCTTTTTGGTAAATTGGTTTACCGATTGTACCGGACGTTTTTCACTAAAAAAATCTTGTCCCTGAACATTTAAAATGCTCATTAAAAAAGCTGTGGTTAAAATTAGTTTTTTCATATTGTGTTATTTAGAATGTACTACAACTGTGTTTATTTCTTTCACTTTTTTCCAGAAATTTTGTCCGTTCGAAACCATATTGTCTGTTTGACGTTCCATTTCCGCACTTCGCAATAATTTATTTGGGTTGACTTTAATTTCTACTTTAGATTGATGTGCTAATAGCTTTTCCTCTTTTACTTGATCTGATTTTTGAATGATATGATGATTTTGCACCACCTCACCTACTTCATTTTCTTTTGATTGATCTTTATTATTTTGAACGATTTCTGTAGAAACTGGTTTCGTTAAATGAATTTTAGTCGGAATTTTATTAGTCGCAATAAGTTCTTTGTCTTCAGCTAATCTTGATTTTTCTTCTTCATTTTTAATAGGCACAACATCTTCAGGTTCGTTTACAACGAATTGTTCCGTTGGTTTTGTTTCGGGAATTGATCGATTATCCTTTTCAAAGAAAGTCCATAACCCAACAAACAACAAGACCGATGCTGCAGCCGATAGCATGTAATAAATAGTTTTGGGTTTTTGCTGAACAGGTTTATCTGCATTTAGCATCTGTTCCATTTTTTCCCAAGCATTCCCAGAAGGTTTTATTTGCCGTTGTTGAAAATGTTTTTTTATCTCTTTTTCTAAATCCTCCATCATCTATCGTATTAATTCAATTTGTTGTTTCAGTAATTTTTTAGCGTAAGCCAGTTGCGATTTTGATGTTCCGACAGAAATATTCAGCATTTCGGCAATTTCCTGATGTTTGTAACCTTCAATCACACTCAATACAAAAATGTATCGGCAGCCTTTTGGCAAATCGTCAATCAGTTTTTGGTAATCGTTTGTTATTTCATAAGAATCTGAAACCACACTTAATACCGACTGACTGGCATCTTCTATAAAATCGAGTTCTTTTTTTGACCGAAGAAACGATAGACTTTCGCGAATCATAATCTTGCGGATCCAACCTTCAAAACTACCGTCGTTCCGGTACTGATTAATGTTTTGAAACACCTTCATAAAGGCGCACAGCATTACATCTTCGGCATTGTGAAGATCTTTTATATACTGCCTGCAGGTACTTAACATGGTTGGCGAAAAC
>JBEBXO010000118.1:0-3252 GCA_040391585.1 Paenimyroides ummariense
AGAGCAACTGCCTTCTAAGCAGTAGGTCTCAGGTTCGAATCCTGATTGGGTCACAGTTATCAATTAAACTCGCTTTTGGCGGGTTTTTTTTATGGTAAGCTTTCGCTTTACTTTCATATCACTTAATATGAATGTTTCAACGTAAAAAATCCTTCCTCATAAAAACCATAATAAGTTGCATCTGCAATGGTTTTTGTAGTATCTAATCCGGTAAGTTTGCTAAAGGCAGGCAATATTATTTGCATAGGCTGTACCACAAAACAAGGCAATTTTTTTCGACTGTTTTTTAACAGCGGAATTTGAATTCCCGGATGAATATGCCCTGAAATGGTTGGTAAGTTGTTGTTTGAAGTGGGTTCATGAACAAACCGAACCGTATCAATAACTAAATTTTCGGTTACCGAAGTTATTCCTAACTCTTTGATTAATTTTTCGGAAATACGGTCGTGGTTTCCTTTTATCAAATGAAAATCTGTAGTAGAAAAAGTTGATGTTATTCGTTTTAAATCAATTACTTCTTTGTTTGTGGCAGCATGTATTAAATCGCCTACAATTATGATTTGTTTGGGTTGATAATGTTGAATTAAAAATTGCAAACGCTCTAAATCGCTGTAATGCAGATACGACGGTATTGCCATGCCGTGCTTTCTAAAATGGGCACTTTTACCCGAATGTAAATCCGAAAAAATCAAGGCGTTTTGTGCCTGCCAATAAATACTTCGCTGGTTGTTAAACAGCAAATCGTTACCGGCAAAACAAACAGGTTGTTCAATCAGATTCATTTTTTACGTTTCTTTAAATTTCGTTCAATCATTCGGTTAATGCGCGTTGTAAGGTCTTCACTTGAAAGCGATTGCCTTAAACTGTCTACTTTTATCGGAAAGCTCAAAGGCGTGTATCGGTCTGTAAATTTAAGGACAATTTTGTTTGATGCAATGCGTTTGAAAGCATCAACCAAACGGACTTCTTGCAACTGTTGATTAAAAACTTCGTTATAAGCTTGTCGAACCAAAAGATGCGATGGTTCAAATTCTTCCAACACCTTAAAAATGATGCTCGACGATGCCTGAAGCGATTTATTATTTCGTTGTTTACCCGGAAATGTTTGTATTACCATGCCTGCAATTACGGCGATATCTCGGAATTTGTGTAAAGCCATTTCGGTTGCATTGATACTTGCAACAACATCGTCCATTAAATGATCTAACTGAAATAATTCGGTAAGAAATTCCAAATCAACAGGTATTGGCTGATCCGAAAACAATTCAAAACCATAATCATTCATAGCGATCGAAAAACTAATCGGAAATCGCTTACTGATTCTGTATGCAATAACGGTTGCCATAACTTCGTGCACCAATCTGCCTTCCAGCGGATACATGAACAAATGATAACCTTCGCGCGTATGAATCTGTTCCACTAAAAGTTCGTTGTGTAGTGGTAATGCAGAATGAACTTGCTGATAATTTAATAACGGATTTAAAAACTGAATTTCTTTACTTTTGGATTGATTTACCGCAGCTTCTGATAATTTTTGACGTAAAAACTTGCTTAAATCGGCACTTAAAGGCAATCTGCCACCTAACCAGCTTGGTGTAATTGCCTTGCCCGAACTGTTTCGAACGTAAACGGTTAGTTCTTTTATACGCACATATTCCAAAACTCTTCCAGCTAAAATAAATTTATCACCGGCTTTTAGTTTCGTCAAAAAGTATTCTTCCACCATACCAATGTAGCCGCCCGATGTATATTTTACCCGCAGCATGACATCGCTAACAATAACGCCTATATTTAAACGATGAAGCATACCAATACGTCGTTTTTTAACTTCGAAAACTCCGTCTTCGCTAATATCAACCCGATGGAATTCTTCATAATTTTCGCCTAATTTTCCACCTTTTGTAATAAATGCCAAAGACCAGTTCCAATCTTCTTCTTGCAGATATTTAAAAGCATGTGTTTGTTGAATGATCGGAAAAAGTTCGTTCGATTTAAAACCGCCACCCAAAGCAATGGTAACCATAAACTGAACCAAAACATCATAGCAAAGCACCATTGGCTCTCGTTTTTCTACGATTTTATTTTTATAGGCATCTTTAAGTGCGGCAACTTCCAGCAATTCCAAAGTATGTGTAGGTACAAAATAAATTTTAGATGTTTCGTAAGGCGAATGACCACTTCTGCCGGCGCGTTGCAAAAAACGGGCAATTCCTTTGCTCGATCCTATTTGAACAACGGTATCAACGGGTTTAAAATCCACACCCAAATCTAAAGACGAAGTACATACAACCGCTTTTAACTGACCACTACTCAAGGCATTTTCAATCCATTGTCGTAACGCATGATCTATAGAACCGTGATGCAGGGCCAACTGACCAGCCAAATCGGGATCGGCATTTAAAAGCAACTGATACCATAGTTCACTCTGGCTGCGGGTATTTGTAAAAACCAAAGTAGATCGGCTCGATGAAATAATTTCGGCAACTTTATCAGCCAAAGTTCCACCCAAATGACCCGCCCACGGCAATACATCAACTTTATCGGGATAAACTGGAATAATTTCGATCTGTTTTTTTTCTTTCGATACAATTTTGATACGTTTTGAAGCATTCGGAAGCAAAACATCCATTGCTTCATCAATATTACCGATTGTAGCTGTAATTCCCCAGATTTTAAGGTTCGATACGTTTTTTTTAAGATATCCTAAAGCTAGTTCAACCAATACACCTCGCTTGTTTCCCATTAATTCATGCCACTCGTCAACAGCGATACATTGCAGGTTTTTAAAGAATTTATCGCGACTTTTTTGTGCTAAAAGTAAGTGCAGACTTTCGGGCGTTACAATAAGCACATCGGGCATTTGCTTGGTTTGTTTGGCTTTTTGTTTGGGATCGGTATCGCCGTTACGCACTTCAACAACCCAATCAATTCCTATGCTGTTTACGGCTTCCTGCATGGCACGTGCCAGATCTTTAGCCAGCGATCGGATAGGGGTAATCCACAAAAGTTTTAAACCCGATGGCATTTTTTCATACTGATTGATGTAATTGATGACAACGCCCAAAAAAACCGAAAATGTTTTGCCAAATCCGGTAGGCGCAACCACCATGCCGCTGTAACCTTTGTGATAGTAATTCCAGGTTCGCTCTTGAAATTCAAAAGGAACTTTTTGGTTGGCGGTCATCCAATTATTTATAATCTGATAACCTTCGGATGTTTTTAAGTTTTCCATAATCAGGTAATCAGTTTTTT
>JBEBXO010000119.1:0-3221 GCA_040391585.1 Paenimyroides ummariense
TTGCCTTTTTGCTAAAGAAATTTGTCTTTAAAAAGAAAGGTAAAGGCGGTTGTGGTAATGATAATAACTGTGGTTGTAGATAAATCAAAACAGTAGCGTTATGAGTAAGCTTAAAAAAACAATGTGTATGAAAAACATTTTTGTCAAATTGAAAAATGGAAATATAGAAATCAATCATATTCGTGAAATAATTGAAGAAATCGAGAAGGATCATTACACTTTCAAAAATTGGTTTCCTCGTCCTGGGCTAAAAGAAAAAAATACTGATTTTGTATCTAGATTATATATTGGTCAATCCTATGACAAAAATCAATTCGATCTTGTCGAAAATGGTTGGATAAATGATCATTGTGAAATTTGCTTTCAGACAATTGGTAAAGAAGCAAATGAATATGTTGAAACTTCAGGGTATTTCGATGGATATGATTGGATTTGTAAATCTTGTTTTGAAGAACTTGTAATGGCTGAAAATATAGAAACCGCACTAAAAGAAATAGAAAAGTTTAAAGAATAAAGCCTGCGGAGCGTGATCACTGTTTTTTATATATTTGTCTATAACTTATGAAACCTTTTTTAGTCACATTTATTTTACTTTTTTCATCTGCTCATTCATTTGGGCAGTCGATAGACACTTTGAGGATTCTTGTATTGTCCCCTATAAAATAGAGGTTGCTGATGATTGTTTGGAAGAATACAATCAGTTTGGAAAAGAAATAATGGAAAAACGCAGTGAAATGAAAGCACAGATATTATCGGAAAAACAAGCTAATATAGAAAATAACTTTTTTATCATTAATATTCCAAAAATGAGGTTTTACAAGAAGAATGCAGAATTGAGAGTTCAAACAGATATTGAACTGTACTCAAAAAACACCAATGAAATTCTATTATCTCAAAGTCATATCGGAATTCCGGAAAGCGGATTGACAGACTACCCAATGTGTATGGAAAATGGATTGGATTGCACTATTGTTAATTCTGTTTATCCAAATCTAATCTATACGAAATATTGACGATAATAGCGGAAAATAATAAACCCTAATAGGAAGCCTCAATCAGAATTTTGTCAAATTCTTTCATTTTCTACCCCAAAGCAACATCCAGCATCATCATAACAATAAAACCACTTATAAAACCTAAGGTAGCAATATCAGTGTTATCGCCTTGCTGGGTCTCGGGAACCATCAATAACCACAAAAATCATTGAAAAAAGATACTAAATTCTATATGTTGGTAGGCAAAGATGCAAATGGTATTTATTTGTATTAGAAAAATTATCTTACTACTAAAACCGGTATAGTAATTTGGTGACGCACTTTGTCAATAGTGGTTCCAAAAAGTAAATCTTTTAAGCCGGTATGTCCGTGAGCACCTAATACTAAAAAATCTAAATTTTCTTGATGGGAAATCTTGCTAATGGCAGAAGCTGCATTACCAAAGCCGATATGGTATTCGCTTTGGTAACCTAAGGAAGCCAGATGATCAGTATATTTCTTTAGTAAGTTGTTGTTGTGAACTGTTTCCAAATCCAGCACTTCTTTTTTGTTATAAGTTGCACCTGCGGTTTCAATAACGTGAATTAGTATATAACAAGTATTTTCATTCCCCTGTTTCAAGGCGTTTTCAATAACCTGTTGGTCTTTTTTAGAAAAATCAATACCAATACCAATACGCGTGTATCCCGTATGTGGGGCAAATGTTATCTCTAATTCGTTTTTCGACGATTCATTCAAAGCGTGCATTTCAAGGTTAGAAGAAAACAGAGGTTTAAAAATAATGTAAAGCAAAAGTAACCCTATAGCAATAGCAATTGGAACAATAAATAGATAAATCCAAATACTTTGATTACCAGATTGGCTCAGCCATGAATTTATTTCATCAAATACCAATTTAACATTCAGTAAAATAATGACTACAGCACTTAGCCATGCCAACATTTTTACCATTGGTTTATTAACAAATGTACCCATTATTTTTTTTGATGATGTAAAATGTATCAGTGGGATAATAGCAAAACCAAGTTGTAAACTTAAAACCACCTGACTTAAAATTAGCAGGCTTCCCAAAGAATCTTCACCAAAATGAAGGATTGTAAAAAAAGCGGGAGCTATTGCCAGCAACCGGGTAAGCAACCGGCGTACCCAAGGTTGTATTCTCAAATTTAAATGTCCTTCCATTACAATTTGTCCGGCAAGAGTTCCAGTTACTGTAGAGCTTTGTCCTGAAGCAATTAAAGCAATGGCAAAAAGTGTAGGTGCGGCGGTTCCAAAGATATGTTCTAACAATTTGTAGGCATCTTGAATTTCGGCAACTTCATGAAATCCTTTTGTGTAAAAAGCTGCAGCCGCGAGTATCAATATCGCTGCATTTACAAAAAAAGCAAGGTTGAGAGCTACTATAGTATCAATAAAATTAAAACGGATTGCCTCTTTAATGCCTTTTTGAGAGCGTTCTATTTTCCGTGTTTGAACTAACGATGAGTGTAGATACAAATTATGTGGCATTACCGTAGCTCCAATGATTCCTATAGCAATATATAATGCCGTTCCGTTCAATTCTGAAGGAACAAGTCCTTTACTTATTTCAACCAGATTGGGTTCTACAATAAACATTTCAAACAAAAACGAAAGACCTACCACAAAAACCATTGACAATATAAAGGCCTCCATAGTCCGCATTCCTTTTTTCAACAGGAATAATAGCAAGATGGTATCTAAAACTGTAATAGAAATCCCCCAGATCATCGGTAATCCAAACAAGAGATTCAAACCAATTGCCATTCCAATGATTTCTGCTAAATCACATGCAATAATTGCAATTTGAGCCAAAATATATAAAGGTATGTTTGCCCATTGTGGATATGCTTTTCGGGATGCCTGAGCTAAGTCCAATCCTTTAACGATACCCAGCCGAGCACTTAAGGATTGTAGCAAAAGGGCAATCAAGTTTGACATTAATAAAACCCATAAAAGCTTATAGCCAAATTGAGAACCTCCGGCAATATCCGTTGCCCAGTTACCTGGATCCATGTATCCAACGCTGATTAAATAAGCAGGTCCCAAAAAAGCAAAAATACGTTTCCAGCCTTTTTTATGGTTCGTTTCAACAGAATTGTGTACTTCGCTTAACGATTCAGGATTTTTGTGTTCATTCATAGCTTAATTTCTTTACAAATAAGTTTTGGGCAACTACTTTAGACAACGTAAGTTCGTTTTCTTGAA
>JBEBXO010000120.1:0-3185 GCA_040391585.1 Paenimyroides ummariense
ATTGCGCAGATGGTACTGCATTTTAATGTGGGAGAGTATGTCGCCGCCTTTTTTTTGAGAGAGGATTACTGAAAAGTAATCCTCTTTTTTCGTTATAGGTGCGGCGTGTCCCTACGGTCGATTGCTTCGCCAATTCGCAAGCTCGGGTCGCCGCCTTTTTTTAGTGAAGCCTGTCTTGAAAAAGACAGGCTTTCTTTTTTTCATACGAGCGGCGTATTTTTTCACCACAGATTACACGGATGTTCACAGATTTTTTAACCTGAATAAACAACGCCTAACATAGAACTTTAAACTTAAAACTTTGAATGTTTTCTCCACATATTACACGGATGTGCACAGATTTAATAAGCATCTTCTTTACCCAACTAATACATATTATACAGATAAAAGTTTGGCTAAAGCCAGTTCTTTATTGCATACTTACATTGGGCTAAAGTCTGGCGCAATTTTTTTTTTAAACTGAATAAACAACATCAAACTTTAAACCTTAAACTTTTAACATTTTACCACGATTACACGGATTTTTTAAACTGAACAAACAACGCCTAACATAGAACTTTAAACTTTAAACTTTGAATGTTTTCTCCACATATTACACAGATGTTCACAGATTTTTTTTTTTCAAAACCTACAAGGTTTTTAAAACCTTGCAGGTCTAAACCGCAATAGGGATTGAGCGTTTGTTGGAGCTCTTTGTTGTGTTTTATGTACTTAAATTTATTTAGAACTTGACAATGTATATTAACTGTAAGGTTTAGTTAAGCACGCAACAAAAGCTACTCGCGAAAGCCCGACCTGTAGCGTAAGCGAAAGGGATTGCCCTGAAATTGTTTATAATTTTATTTTGTTATGCTTGTAAATAGATAGGGTTATAAGGAAATTGGTCGTAAATTGGGGTTTTATTTTTAATATTATGGATAAGGTCGCGCTTTTAGAAATGTGCAATAAGTTTACCAAAAACACTTTAATGGAAACTTTAAATATTGAATATATTGATGTGGGTGATGATTTTTTAACGGCGAAAATGCCAGTTAGCAATAAAGTGCATCAGCCTATGGGTTTATTGCATGGTAGGGCATCGGTTGCTTTGGCAGAAAGCGTTGGTAGTGCGGCATCGATGGTTTTTGTTGATATTGATAAATATGAGGTTCGCGGTATAGAGATTTCTGCCAATCATGTGAAAAGTAAGCGTGAAGGTATTGTTTTAGCAACAGCGAAAATTATTCATAAGGGCAGCAAACTTCATTTGTGGGAAATAAGAATTACCGATGAAAACAAACAGTTAATATCGCTTTGTAAATTAACAAATATGATTTTAAGTAAGTATGAATGATTTATTAATAAAGGCTTTGTCTGAAAATCTTCCGTTTGTAATTTATAGAAAACCTAATGAAATGGTTCGTTTTGGTTGGTTTCAAAAAGATGAATATTTGAATAGGGTCACCGAGTTAACAGAAAGTTGTTTTGTTTTTGCTCCGTTTTCAGGTAAAGATAAAGTAGTTTTTTATCCTGCAGATTGTGAAATAGTTACTGATGATACTGATTTGAATGTAGTTTTAAACGAAAATAACGAAGTGCTTGAAAATTTAAATGTAGCTAAAGATTTTCATATTCAATTAGTTAAAAAAGGAATTCAAACAATTAAAAATGGATTAATCCAGAAGGTAGTTCTTTCAAGAAAAGAAGAAGTTTTAGTCGATGAAAATTCTTACCAAATTTACTTTAAACGTTTTCTTAAAAAGTATCCAACAGCTTTTGTTTATTGGTTTTATCACCCTGAAATAGGTATGTGGATGGGTGCTACACCTGAACAGTTGGTGAAAATAGAAAGTAATAATGTACAAACGGTTGCTTTGGCAGGTACAATGGTAGATTCTGGTTTGAATTTGAACGATGTTGTTTGGGGCGAAAAAGAAAAAAACGAACAGCAAATAGTTACCAATTTTATTACAAATGCATTGCAACCGTATACTAAAAACTTACAAAAAACAGATCCTTTTACTTTTAAGGCGGGATCTTTAATTCATATTAAAACAGATATTAATGCGCATTTAACAGACCAAAATAATGCATATAATATTGTAAAAGCGTTACATCCTACGCCTGCTTTGTGTGGTTTTCCTAAAGAAAAAGCTCGGGATTTTATTGTTGAAAACGAAGGGTATAATAGAGAATATTACGGTGGATATTTAGGAGAATGGAAATTTAATAACCTAGATTATTCTAATAACAGTAATCTGTTTGTAAATTTGCGGTGCATGAAGATTGAAAAATCTAAAGGCTATTTGTTTTTGGGTGGCGGAATAAATAAAGACAGCGATCCGGAAAGCGAATATTACGAAACAGTAAATAAAAGTAAAACCGTTAAAAGTATTTTATGAAATTAGATATATTGGCTTTTGGTGCACATCCAGATGATGTAGAGTTAGGATGTGGTGCAACAGTAGCAAAAGAAATTTCGTTGGGAAAAAAGGTTGGAATTATAGATTTAACCCGAGGTGAATTGGGGACTCGCGGATCGGCTGAAATAAGAGATGAAGAAGCAGCAAAAGCCGCAAAAATTTTAGGTGTTTCTGTTCGTGAAAATTTAGCTTTTAAAGATGGTTTTTTTGTTAACGACGAAACACATCAGTTAGAAATCATTAAAATGATTCGCAAATATCAGCCCGAAATAGTATTGTGTAATGCCATTGATGACCGCCATATTGATCATGGAAAAGGAAGTAAATTGGTTTCTGATGCTTGTTTTTTATCTGGATTAAGAAGAATTGAAACTTCGGTTGATGGAATGAATCAAACAGAATGGCGACCAAAATTGGTGTATCACTACATACAATGGAAAAATATAGAGCCCGATTTTGTAGTTGATGTGTCAGATTTTATGCAGATAAAAATAGATGCAGTAATGGCGTACAGTTCGCAATTTTACGACCCCAATTCAAAAGAACCAGTGTCGCCAATTGCAACAAAAAACTTTACAGAAAGCATTGAATATAGAGCAAAAGATTTAGGGCGATTGGTTTTTGCCGATTATGCCGAAGGTTTTACTGTAGAAAGATATGTGGCTGTCAATAGTTTAGCAGAATTAAAGTAAAAAACTAAAAAAAATGTTTGCGAAGCATTGAAATAGCTGTATATTTGCACTCGTTAAACAAACACGGTGATTGTAGCTCAGTTGGTTAGAG